>NZ_CEETQT010000005.1:0-267956 GCF_979366295.1 Vogesella lacus | reverse complement strand
ATGATCTCCATCACCAGCGCGGCTTTGCGCTTGGCGGTCCAGCGTTTGATATCGTCTTCCATGGTCATGCTCATCACGTGCTCCTGTGTGAATTATGACCTGTGCAGGTTTTTAGTGGGTCATTACAGTTGCTACGAGATGACATGAGTTGAAACGAATAAAGCCCCGACAGGCGGGGCTTTTATACAATTGGAGCAACGGCTTACTATGGCTGGAATGTTACTCCACGTTCTGGATTTGCTCGCGCATCTGTTCAATCAAGACTTTCAATTCGACTGAAGCTTGCGTGGTTTCTGTCGATACAGACTTAGAGCCGAGAGTATTGGCTTCGCGATTGAGTTCCTGCATCAGGAAATCAAGCCGTTTGCCGACTTGACCGCCGGTTTTCAGGATGCGGCGAATTTCGCTGAGATGAGTATTCAGGCGCTCCAGCTCTTCGTCGACATCAATCTTCTGGGCAAACAGTGTAAACTCTTGCTTGATGCGATCGTCATCAATGTTTCCGAGGGCTTCTTGCAGGCGTGCAGATAGTTTGGCACGGTAGTTTTCCAGAATTACGGGCAGGCGAGGCTTGATGTCGGTGATGATCTGTTGCATGCCCTGAATTCGATCATGCAGTACGTTGGCCAGTTTTTCGCCCTCTCGTGCGCGAGTGGCACGGAAATCTTCGAGGACCTGCTGCAGGGCATTGATACATAGTTGCTGCAAGGTTTCAGGTGGGAGCGGGTTGGTTTTCAGTACGCCAGGCCAGCGCAGGATCTCACCCATGCCCAGGTCGCGAACTTGCGGGGCAATACTCTGAACTTCAGTCGCCATCGCCAGCAGCTGACGTACGGTGTCGTGATTCAGTTCTAGTGTCTGGCTGTCGGCTTCATTGTGACTGATGCCGATACGGCATTCGACTTTGCCGCGGCTGACTTTGCCGGCAATGGTATCGCGGATGGCCGCTTCAATGACGCGCAGCTCTTCAGGCAGACGAATCTGGATGTCGAGATAGCGATGATTGACCGCACGAAGTTCGAGAGAGAGCAGGCCGCCCGGAAATTCACGGGTAGTCGAAGCAAAACCGGTCATGCTTAAGATCATGGGATAGTCCTGTGAGATAGAATAAAATTGCAGAACTCCCTGATGCTGCAATAAAGATCAGGGATCACAACACTATAACAACGCCAATGACGCATTCCAAGCAAAGTGCTCTTCCCGCAGGCTTCAGGCTTGAAGAGTACACAATAGTAAGAGAGCTCAGTGCCGGCGGATTCAGCCAAGTCTATCTCGCGCTTGACCAGCATGATCGCAAGTTTGCGATCAAGGAATACCTGCCGCAGGAAATGACAAAACGGTTGCCTGACGGTGGCGTAACCATATCCAATGAGCTGGATAGGGAGTCTTTCCGGCATGGGTTGAAATGCTTTTTTGAAGAAGCAAGGATGTTGGCCGCAATCCAGCATCCGAATATTGTCAGTGTGGCCAACTTCTTTCGTGCCAATAATACGGTCTATATGGTCATGGAGTATGCGGAAGGGCGGCCACTGAGCAAAGAGGTAGAGATCGCGGGCGGCCGTTTGAGTGAGGTCAAAATCCGGCGCTTGTTTGCCGAGCTGATCGGTGGTTTGCGCGAGGTCCATTTGCAGCATCTGCTGCATCTGGATATCAAGCCAGCCAATATCTACCTGCGGCGCAATGGCTCGCCAGTGTTGCTGGACTTTGGCGCGGCCCGGCAAACGATGCGGCGCTCCGGCCAAGCTTTCGCCTCGATGTTTACGCCAGGCTATGCGGCGCCGGAGCAATACGATGCACTGGCCAAGCTGGGGCCGTGGACTGATATCTATGGTCTGGCTGCGTGCATCTACAGCATGATGGGCGGTGGGCGATTACCGCCGGCTGACGAGCGTTTGCGACAGGACAAGCTGGAGCCGGCGACAAAGGCTTTTGCCGAGTACTACTCCTTGCCCTTGCTGACACTGGTTGATGAGTGTCTGCTACTGGATCCGATGAAGCGCTTGGCGAGTCTTGGCCAAATGCAGCGAATATTGCAGGACAATAATTATGCCCCCCCTGAGCCGCCAAAGTCCTGGTGGCAAAAAGCGGGTAACTGGTTTGGCAAGACCCCGGGAGAGCGCAAATGAAGTTCTCTGTGTCGGTTGATTCAAGAATCGGCGGCCGTCAAAACAATGAGGACCGTTTTGGCCTTGCCTGTACTGAAGAGAGTCTGTTGCTGGTGGTGGCGGATGGTATGGGTGGGCATGTCGATGGCGAGATTGCCGCCCAGATTGCCGTTGATGTCTTGCTTGAACAGTTTCGTCAGCAAGCCTACCCGCTGCTGGAGCAACCGAAACATTTTCTCAGCGCCGCCATTGCCGACGCGCACCAGGCAATCATCGATCACGCTATTCTGCGTTGTCTGAGTGAGGTGCCGAGCACCACTGTCGTTGCTGCCGTCGTGCAAAATGGCAAGGTCTATGCAGTTTACGCAGGCGACTCACGTTTCTATCTGCTGGAGAACGGCAAGATTGCCTTGCGCAGCCGAGATCATTCCCATGTGCAGCGCATGATAGATACCGGCTTTCTGAATGAGAGTGATGCGGCTACCCATCCGGCAAGACATCGTATCTACAACTGCCTTGGCGCGGTAGGCGAGCCGGAAATTGCCTTGTTACCACCCTGCGACCTGAGTGAAGGTGCCACTATCCTGTTGTGCAGTGACGGGCTGTGGTCGGCAGTTCCCGATGAAGAACTGGCCAAGGTCTTTACCGGCCGCTTGGCCGGCATGGTCTTGCCGGTATTGATGAATGTGGCAGAAAAAAGAGCCGGCGAGCATGGAGATAATCTGACCGCAGTCGCCTTGACTCTACTGCCCGAAGCTATGGATACGGCGGGGCGGAGCGATGTACTGGATACCCGAGTGACTCATAGTGATGCCCTGAGTGACTACATCCAGGACATGATTCTCGACCGTGAGCTCAGTCAAGGCTTGAGCCCAGAATAATAGGACGAAATGGCAGCTTACTCTAGAATGACGTTTTGCCATCGAGAGTACGCCATGCGCCATTCCCAAAGAGCTGCCGACGCCTTGCGCGAGGTTCGCATT
This sequence comes from Vogesella lacus, assembly GCF_979366295.1. NCBI lineage: Bacteria > Pseudomonadati > Pseudomonadota > Betaproteobacteria > Neisseriales > Chromobacteriaceae > Vogesella > Vogesella lacus. The sequence continues at coordinate 264,868 of NZ_CEETQT010000005.1, read as the reverse complement.
ACCCGTCACTACACCCGCCATGCCGAAGGTTCGGTGCTGATCGAATTCGGCGACACCAAGGTGATTTGTACCGCCAGCGTGGATGAAGGCGTCCCGCCATTTTTACGTGGCACCGGCAAAGGCTGGGTGACTGCCGAATACGGCATGCTGCCACGCTCTACCCACAGTCGCATGCGCCGCGAAGCCGCCAGCGGCAAGCAATCGGGTCGTACCCAGGAAATACAGCGCCTGATCGGTCGCAGCCTGCGCGCCGTGGTTGATCTGGAAAAACTGGGCGAGCGCCAGATCCAGATTGACTGTGATGTGATTCAGGCCGATGGCGGTACCCGCACGGCCAGCATCACCGGTGCCTTTATTGCGCTGTCGGATGCCATTACCGCGTTGATGGCTGCCGGCAAGCTTGCGGCCAACCCGCTGCGTGATCATATTGCCGCCATCTCGGTGGGGATTGTCGATGGCGTGCCGCTGCTGGATCTCGATTATCCCGAAGACTCTGCCTGCGAAACCGACATGAATGTGGTGATGACCGGCAGTGGCCAATTCGTTGAAGTGCAAGGCACGGCCGAAGGTGTGCCGTTCAGCCGTGACGAGATGAACGCTCTGCTGGCACTGGCCGAAAAAGGTATTAACGAGCTGGTGAACCTGCAAAAGCAGTCGCTGGAAATTTGAGCCCTTGCGGCCAACTGTAGCCAGCTTGGCCGCAAACATTGACCTTGGCGGGTGCAATCCGGATAATCCTTCCTCTTTTCAAATGCTTAGCTGCACCCGCTGATGACTGCCAAGACCTTGCCGTCCCGCCGTTTGTCCGTTGCCCCGATGCTGGACTGGACTGACCGCCATTACCGCTATTTCGCCCGCCTGATCACGCGTCATACCTGGCTCTACACCGAGATGGTGACGACCGGTGCGTTGTTGTACGGTGATGTTGGCCGCCATCTGCGTTTTGACGAGGCCGAGCACCCGCTGGCACTACAGCTGGGTGGCTCAGAGCCGGACGAGCTGGCGCGCTGCGCAAAGATCGCCCAGGAATGGGGCTATGACGAGGTGAATCTGAATGTCGGTTGCCCGTCGGAGCGTGTACAGAAAGGGGCGTTTGGTGCCTGTCTGATGGCCGAGCCCAAGCTGGTGGCAGATTGCGTGAAGGCGATGCGCGACGCGGTCAGCATTGATGTGACGGTCAAGCACCGTATCGGCATCGACCACATCGACAGCTATGACTATATGCGCGAGTTTGTCGACACCGTAGCCGAAGCCGGCTGCCGCACTTTCATCGTGCACGCGCGCAATGCCATCCTGAAAGGCCTGAGCCCGAAGGAAAACCGCGAGATCCCGCCACTCAAATACGACTATGTCTATCGCCTGAAGCAGGAGCGTCCCGAGCTGGAAATCCTGATCAATGGCGGTATCAAGACCAATGCCGAAATCGCGGCTCATCTGCAGCATGTCGATGGCGTGATGGTTGGCCGCGAGGCTTACCACAATCCTTATCTGATGGCCGAATGGGACGCGCTGTTTTACGGCGACGAACATGAAGTGCTGTCGCGCGGCAAGGTGGTTGAGGCCTTGTTGCCTTATGTCGCTGCGCGCTTGCAGGATGGCAGTAGCGTGCGCCATATCGCGCGTCACGTACTGGGTTTGTTCCACGGCGAGAAGGGCGGTCGCCAGTGGCGGCGCATGCTGTCGGACAGCAAGGAGCTGAGCGGCGCAGACGAGGCGTTGTTTATTCGCGCCATGCTGGCAACGCAAGGGCAGTCAGTCTGATTGCCACGGCCGGCTGATTGACAAAAAAAGACGCCATACTGTGTCAGCAGTATGGCGTTAGTGCTTTCAAGGCAAGCTTCAAGTCAGCAAAGCTTACTTCTTCACTTCAACTTTTTTCTTGGCGTCAGCGGCAGGCTTGCTGGCAGCTTTTTTCTCCATTTTCTTGGCTGGAGCGGCAGCAGCAGGAGCAGAAGCGGCTTTCTTGGCATCAGCAGCAAAACCGGTGGAAGCGGCCAGAGCCAAGGTAACGCCCAGAGCAACAGTAACGAGTTTTTTCATGATGATTTCCTTTGCGTAAGAATCAGGGAACAGCAGATTGGAAGACGGCTTACTTCTTGACTTCAACTTTCTTGTGGGTTTTTACCGCAGGCTGGGACGCGTGCTTTTCGGCCTTCTTGGACGGTACGGCAGCGGCAGGCGCGGAAGCCGGTTTCTTGGCATCTGCGGCAAAACCGGAGGAAGCGGCAACAGCCAGAACCAGGCCGGTGCAGATCAGGGACAGTTTTTTCATGGCGTTCACCTTTCTATCGGGTAGCAATGTTGGCTTGCTTGAGGTGAATGATAGGCAGGTGAGGCAGGCGGGTCTGTTACGCCATGTTGGTATTTGTAACGCTTTGTAGCGGCCAGTTGAGAGTGATGCAGCAGCCGCCAAGATGGCTGTCGCTGATGCGGATTTCGCCCTGATGGGCCAGCATGATGCGCTGAACGATGGCCAGGCCCAGGCCGTGGCCAGCCAGCTTGCCCTGCTTGTCTTGCGGCAGTCGGTAGAAGGGTTCCAGCACGCGCTGTCGCTCGCCTTGCGGAATGCCGGGGCCGTTATCGTGCACACTCAGCTCCTGCATGCCATTTTCGCAGCTGACCTCGATCAGTATCTGGCCATGGCCGTAGCGCTGGGCATTGCCCAGCAGATTGTCCAGCGCGCGCGAGAGCAGGCGCAAATCACCGTGAAGTGACTCGCAATAGCTGTGCGACAGGATGCCAAGGCCCGGATGCAGGCTTTGCAGGGCCTGAATGCGGCCATCCAGCCAGGGTTTGCAGAAGAATGCGTCGCTGGCGAGATCCAGTTTGGGGTGGCTGAGTCTGGCGTGCAGCAGCAACTCGTCAATCAGCAGGTTGACGCTGTCCAGATCGTGCTGGATGCCCAGATGGTCCTGACTGTCCTCGGGCAGATCCAGTAGTGCGATACGGTAACGCAGGCGGGCCAGCGGTGTACGCAGCTCGTGGGCGACGGCTTGCAGCAGCTGTTGCTTGCTATCCAGCAGCAGGCTGATTTCACTGGCCATGTCATTGAAGCTGTTGGCCAGGGGGTGCAGCGCGGATGTGGCTGGCAGGCTGACGCGGGTTTGCAACTCGCCACGGCGCAGGGCATGGGCGCTGCGATCCAGCAATTGCAGTTCTTGCCAGTGCGGCCTCGCCCACAGCAACACCGGAATGGCGAGGAACAGGCTGATCAGCCCGAGCAGCAGATAATCGAGGTCACGTACTTCGTGCAGATAAATCAGCAGGTCGGAGGTGTCGGCCTGCAAGGCTTGCGTGCTGCCCGGCAGGCGCAGGTAGTAAGTCTGGTTGTCTTCGAGATAGACGATATTGCCCTCATCCAGATCGGCGCGGCCCTCATCATCTACTTCGATGCGTGCCACCGCTATCAGACTGACGGGGAAGTCCAGCAAGGGGTTGATCTCGACAAGAGCGTGCGGCCAACTGGTAGCGGGCAGGTCGTGCAGGTGGTTGGCCACCAGTGTCAGCGCATTGCGCACCAGCAGGGTTTCGACTTCATTGCCGTTCTTGCGATTGATTTCCTGATACACGAGGCCGGCCAAGGCGACGGCCACCAGAAAACAGCTGATCAGCAGCAGGTAAAACTGGATGAACATCTTGCGCATGGCGGCTTACCACTGATCGGGCGAAAACAGATAACCCTTGTTGCGCACAGTCTTGATGCGTCGAGGCGGGCTGGCTTCATCTCCCAGTTTCTTGCGCAGGCGCGAGATGGCGATATCGATGCTGCGGTCGAAACCGTCGTAGCCAAAGCCGCGCACCTGGCGCAGCAGGGTGTCGCGCTCCAGTACTTCGCCGGCATGACTGGCCAGCAAGCAGAGCAGATCGAACTCGGTGGTGGATAGGGCGATGCGATCCTCTGCCAGCCAGACTTCACGGTTGCTTTCATCCACGCGTAGCTGGCCAAAGCGCAGCCCGTTACGTTTTAGCTTGGCTGTCGCAGACGTTTCGCTGCTGGCTGATGCGGCGGTGGGCACAGGTTTATGCTGGCGCAGCTGCGCGCGCAGACGGGCAGCAACCACCGCCGGCGGCGTGCTCTTCAGGATGTAATCATTGGCGCCAAGCTCCAGCCCGAGAATATGGTTCATATCGCTGTCCAGCGAAGTCAGCATCACGATGGGGCCGCTGTAGACCGGGCGCAGCTCGCGGCACAGACTCAGGCCGTCCTTGCCCGGCAGCATGATGTCCAGCACCAGCATATCCCACGGCTGTGCGGCCAACTGTGCTGCGACTTGCAAAGGGTCAGGCTGGATGGAAATATCGATATCGTGCCGCGCCAGATAGTCACGGGTGAGGCTGGCCAGCTCGAGATCATCCTCGACCAGCAGAACTTGATAGGCCATGAGCGTGGCACCTTGCAATCAGACGGTAGTGTGAATCGAGTATATCTGCAGTGATATTGTATTGTCCTGATCCGGCGGTGGCTTCAGGGCAGGCTTGAGACTGCGGCAAATCCCTGTAAGATGGACACATCACTACGGCCCGCTACGGCGGGCCTGTCTGTTGGAGCATTACATGATCGACAAACTGGTACTGGCCAGCAATAACGCTGGCAAACTCAAAGAATTTACCGCCTTGCTGGCCCCGCTGGGCATCGAGGTGATTCCGCAAGGCCGGCTGAATGTGCCGGAATGTCCGGAGCCGCATTACACCTTCCTCGAAAACGCGCTGGAAAAAGCCCGTCACGCCAGCCATGTCACCGGCCTGCCGGCGCTGGCTGATGATTCGGGCATCTGCGTCGAGGCTCTGGGTGGCAAGCCTGGCGTGCTGTCGGCACGTTATGCCGGCGAACCGAAGTCGGACGAGCGCAATAACGCCAAGCTGGTCGAGCGCCTGCAAGGCAAGGACAACCGCCGTGCCTATTACTACTGCGTGCTGGTGCTGGTGCGTCACGCTGACGACCCGCAGCCGCTGGTGGTAGACGGCGCGTGGTATGGCGAGGTGGTCGACAGCCCATCCGGCAATGGCGGTTTCGGTTACGACCCGCATTTCTGGCTGTCGTCGCACGGCTGTACCGTGGCCGATCTGCCGGCCGAGGCCAAGAATGCCATCAGCCATCGCGGCCAGGCCATGCAGGCGTTGCTGGCCAAACTGAAAGCCCAGCTGGCATGAGCGTGATTGATCTGACTGCGCTGAAAGGCGGCCTCAAGGAGTTGCCACCGCTGGCGCTGTACATCCACTTTCCCTGGTGCGTGAAGAAGTGTCCGTACTGCGACTTCAACTCCCACGAGTTCAAGCCGCAGGGCAAGACCATTGCCGTGCAGGATGCGGCCAACCTTGGCCGCAGTCGGGTTGGCGAAGGCTTTGACGAGATGGCCTATATCGACACCTTGCTGCGTGACTTCGAATACAGCCTGCCAGCAGTGTGGGGGCGGCCGATTACCTCGATCTTCATGGGTGGCGGCACGCCCAGCCTGTTCTCGCCCGAGGCGATGGACGCGTTGCTGGCTGGTTTGCGCGCACGGGTGCGTATCCATCCGGATGCCGAAATCACCATGGAAGCCAACCCCGGCACTTTCGAGTACGAGCGTTTTGCCGGCTACCGTGCGGCGGGCATTAATCGCCTGTCGATCGGTATCCAGAGCTTTGCACCGCATCACCTCAAAGCTCTGGGGCGCATTCATGATGGCGACGAGGCGCGTCGTGCTGTCGAGATCGCACTCACGCATTTCGACAATGTAAACCTCGACCTGATGTACGCGCTGCCGCAGCAGACGCTGGCCGAGGCGCTGGCCGATATCGATACCGCCATTGCTTTTGGCGTCACGCATATCTCGGCCTATCACCTGACCATCGAGCCGAACACCCTGTTTGCTGTCGAGCTGCCGAAAAACCTGCCCGACGATGACGATTCGGCCGATATGCAGGAGGCGATCGAGGCACGGTTGGAGGCGGCCGGCTATGTGCATTACGAGACTTCGGCCTTCGGTAAGCCCGGCCGATTCTCGCGGCACAACGTCAATTACTGGCAGTTTGGCGACTATGTCGGCATCGGTGCTGGTGCGCACGGCAAGATCAGCTCGCACGAAGGCATTGTGCGGCAGATGCGCGTCAAGCAGCCGGCAGCCTATATGCAGGCCGTGGCGGCCGGTAATCCGCTGCAGAGCGAGCACAAGGTTGGCCGCAAGGATCTGCCGTTCGAATTCATGATGAATCTGCTGCGGCTGACTGGCGGCTTTGAATCACGGCTGTTCAGCGAGCGCACCGGTTTGCCTGTATCCTGTATCCAATCGCAATTGCGCGAGGCACTGGCCGCAGGGCTGATCGAGCAGGATCTCACGCATATCCGCCCGACGCTGAAGGGCCAGCGTTTTCTCAATGAACTGTTAACCCTGTTCCTGCACGAAGAAGGAGAACAATGATGGCGAAAGAAATCATCCATACCGACAAGGCTCCGGCCGCGATTGGCGCTTACTCGCAAGCGGTGAAGGCGGGCAATACCGTTTACCTGTCCGGCCAGATTCCGCTGGATCCGGCCACCATGACCGTGGTGGAAGGCGGCTTTGCGGCTGAAACCCACCAGATGTTCAAGAACCTGAAAGCGGTATGTGAAGCCGCTGGCGGCAGCCTGGACCAGATCGTGAAGCTGAATGCCTTCCTGACCGATCTGTCCAATTTCGGTACTTTCAACGAAATCATGGGCCAGTACTTCAGCCAGCCCTTCCCGGCGCGTGCCGCTATCGGCGTGGCCAGCCTGCCAAAAGGCGTACAGGTTGAAGCCGACGCCGTGATGGTGCTGGGCGAATAAGTACAGCTTTTTGCTGACAAGAAAGCGGCCTGCGGGCCGCTTTTTTCATGGTTGTCTGTCACCGATATGGTGTCATCTGATGGCTTGCCGACTGAATATGATGAAATTGTTACAGTTAAATTAAAACAATCGTTGGGGTTTTAAAGTTGATATTTCCTGTTTTTAAGAATCAAAACCCTAAAAAAGTATCTGTGTTTGATGTTTATTGCTTAAATCTTCATCCCTAAACAATCACTAATAGCGACTATCACGAAGCATGATTGGTCTAGCCTGCGTCGCCTACCTACTCTGGACTGGCCACATACCACAACAAGGGCGAGGAGATCATCATGCAAGCTGTATTCCCGTTGCGTACATTGGGCGCATCCCTGCTTTGCGCCATGCCGCTGCTGGCCAGTGCCGGCACCATCACCGTTCTGACGTCGTTCCCGAAAGACCTCACCACTGTCTACGAAAAGGCATTCGAGGCGAAAAACCCCGGTATCAAGATCGAAATCCTGAACAAGAACACCACCGCGTCGATTGCCTATATCAAGGAGCTGTCTGCCGGCCAGCGTCCGGACATCATGTGGGCCAGTGCACCGGATGCGTTCGAGGTGCTGGCCCGCGAAAAACTGCTGCAGCCCGCACCCGATGTGGTGAATCCGGCGACTCCGGCCAAGATCGGCAATTACCCGATCAACGATCCGCAAGGTATGTATTTCGGTCAGGCGCTGGGCGGTTATGGCCTGATGTGGAATACCCGTTACATGAAGGCCAATAATCTGCCGCCACCGAAAGAGTGGGCGGATCTGATGCGGCCGGAGTACTTCGGTCATGTGGCGATGTCCTCGCCATCGCGTTCCGGTACCACCCACCTGACGGTGGAAACCATGCTGCAAGGCGAGGGCTGGGACAAGGGCTGGAGCCAGCTGCTGCGAATCATGGGCAATGCGGCGGCGGTGACTGACCGCAGCTTTGGCGTGCCGGACGGCGTCAATAACGGCCAGTTCGGCATTGGTCTTGTGATCGACTTTTTCGGTCTGGCCGGCAAGTTTTCCGGCTTCCCGGTCGAGTTTGTTTATCCGAGTGTGACTTCGGTGGTGCCTGCCAACATCGCGCTGGTAGCCGGCAGCAAAAACCCGGCCGAGGCGAAGAAATTCATCGCCTTTACCCTGAGCAAGGAAGGCCAGGAGCTGCTGTTTGATCCGAAGATCAGCCGTCTGCCGGTATTGCCGTACAAGAGCCTGAATGTGCCCAAGGGCTATCCGGATGCCCAGGCCGTAGCGATGCGCGCCAAGGTGCAGTTCAACCCCGAGTTGTCCGAATCGCGCTATCAGGTGGTGGTCAGTATGTTTGACCAGATGGTCACTTTCCGTCTGAAAGAGCTGCAAGGCGCAACCCGTGCCATTCACGAGGCAGAGAAGCGTTTGCGTGGCAAGAACAACCCGAAAGCCGCCGCGCTGATCCAGCAGGCACGGGCATTGGCTTACTCGCCACTCGTGAACGCTGCTGACAGCAAGAACGAGTCTTTCCTCGAGCTGTTCCGCAAGAGCCGGCGCGAGGTGGCGGTTTCCAAGCAGCTGACCGGGCTGGAGGAGACCTGGGGTAATCGTGCGCGTGCCAATTACGACAAGGCACGGCAGTTGGCCGAACAGGCCAGCGGCATGATCTGATCCCGCGACTGTCGGCGCCACGGCTGATGGCCGGCCGGGCTGCCGCAGGTCTCGAGTGTAATGTCCTGCGGCCAACCTCAAGGTTGGCCGCAAGGTGCCACGCGCTTTTCTGAGCGGAGTTTCCTATGTCTACCACTCTTGCCGCCACCGGCGGCATCGCATCCATGCGCCAGCGCTGGCAGCTGACAGGCTGGGGGCCCTGGCTGGCCTTCCTGCTGGTGCTGGCTTTCTTGCTGGTGTTTCTCGTCGTGCCGGTCGGCACGGTGATCTACACCGCCTTCGTCAACGAGCACGGCACGCTGACGCTGGGGCACTTCAGTACCTTCTTTACCAATTCGGTGTTCCGCGAGTCATTCTTCAACAGTCTGTGGGTAGCGTTTGCCAGCGTGTTTTTTGCGTCGGTCATTGCGGTGCCGCTCGCCTATCTGACGGTGCGTTTCGAGTTTCGCGGCGCCTTGCTGATCCAGACACTTGGCGTGCTGCCGCTGATCATGCCGCCCTTTGTCGGTGCAGTGGCGTTGCAGCTGATTTTCGGCCGCAATGGCTCGGTCAATCTGCTGCTGAACGAGTACTTCGGTTTCACCATCCCGATCATGGAAGGGCTGACCGGGGTGATCTTTGTCGAGAGCATCCATTACTTCCCGTTCATCCTGCTGAACCTTGTCGCCGCCATGCGCAATATCGACGGCGCGATGGAAGAGTCGGCGCTGAACCTCGGTGCCAAGGGCTGGCGTCTGTTCATGCGGGTGATCTTCCCGCTGTCCATGCCGGGCTTTCTGGCGGGTGCCGCACTGGTGTTCGTCAAGGTATTCGATGACCTTGGTACCCCGCTGGTGATGGGCGTGACCAATATGCTGGCGCCGCAGGCTTATCTGCGCATTACCTCGGTGGGGCTGGATGATCCGCTGGGTTATGTGATCAGCGTGATCATGATCGGCTTCTCGATTCTTGCGCTGTGGATGGCGGCACGGGTGATGAAGGGCAAGGATTACGCCACGCTGCAAAAGGGCGGCAACGCACTGCAAAAGCGCAAGCTCAGCGCCTGGGAGTCGGTACTCGCCTACGGCTGGATCGTGCTGGTGTTGCTGATCACGCTGGCCCCGCACTTCGGCATCCTGCTGATGTCCTTTGCCAAGGTGTGGAGCTTCTCGGTATTGCCGGATGCCTACACGCTCGAGCATTACGCCACGGTGCTGGACGAGTCCGGCGGCATGATCCACAACACCTTGCTGTACTGTCTGGGCGCGGCTGGCCTTGATGTGATCATCGGTACCACGATTGCCTACCTGATCCTGCGCACGCAGTTGCCGGCTCGCCAGTGGCTGGATTATCTGGCATCGGCCGCGCTGGCGATTCCTGGCCTTGTGCTGGCGATCGGCTATCTGCGCCTGTTCAAGGACGTCACCCTGCCGTTCACCGAGACTCAGCTGATCAATACCTGGGTGCTGATCATGCTGGCCTATGCCGTGCGTCGTCTGCCGTATGCGCTGCGTTCCTGCATGGCCGCATTGCAGCAGGTGCACATCTCGCTGGAAGAAGTCGCGCAGAGTGTCGGTGCCTCACGCGCCAGCACCATCCGTCGCATCATGGTGCCACTGATGGCTGGTGGCATTCTCGCCGGCTTCGTGACGAGCTTCATTACCGCTGCGGTCGAGCTGTCGGCAACCTTGCTGCTGACATCCAGCCAGAGCCAGGCACCGATGAGTTATGGTATTTACCTGTATATGCAGAGCATCTCCGGCCGCGGGCCAGGAGCGGCGCTGGGCGTGCTGGCGGTAGTTGTGGTGGCACTGGGTACGTATCTGTCGCACCGTTTTGTTGAAAAATCGCGCGCTACTGCGCAAGGCAATACCGAGCAGCATTAAGCCTGGGAGACATCACATGAATCTGAACAAAGTTTCCGTCGAAGCCCGTCACATCAGCCTCAGCTATGGCAAGACCGAGGTGTTGCGCGATATCAATCTCAAGATCGAGCCGGGCGAGTTCTTTGCCTTGCTCGGGCCATCTGGCTCCGGCAAGTCCACACTGTTGCGGCTGATTGCCGGCTTTAACCAGCATCAGCGTGGCGAGTTGCTGGTGGATGGCCAGGACATTACCGGCATTCCGCCGCACCAGCGCAATATCGGCATGGTGTTCCAGAACTACGCGCTGTGGCCGCACATGACCATTTGGGAGAACGTGGCCTTCGGCCTGCAGGAGCGGCGCGAGACCCGTGATGCCATCAAGCGCAAGGTCGGTGCAGCGCTGGAGCTGGTCGGCCTGTCGGATTACGCCCAGCGGCGGCCGGCGCAGCTGTCGGGCGGCCAGCAACAGCGGGTGGCGCTGGCGCGTACCGTGGTGATCGAGCCCAAGGTACTGCTGCTGGACGAGCCTTTGTCCAACCTCGACAAGAAGCTGCGGGTACAGATGCGCGAGGAGCTGAAAAACCTGCAGCGCAAGCTGGGGCTGACCACCATCTTCGTGACGCACGATCAGGAGGAGGCGATGACCACGGCCGACCGCATGGCGGTGCTCGACAAGGGCATCCTGCAGCAAGTCGGCGCGGCCACCGGCCTGTATGACTTTCCGGTCAATCGTTTTGTTGCCGGCTTTGTCGGCACGGCCAATATGCTGGAGGGCGAGCTGTCGACACAGGGGGCCGAGCAGATGCTGTTCCGCGCCGACGGCCTGGGCGATCTGCAGTTTCCGCGTCCGGCCGAGCTACCGGCGGCAGGGCGCGCGGCGATGATCTTCCGTCCGCATCAGGTGAGCATCTGCGTGGCTGACGAACAGGGTGATGCCTCGCGGGTGTGGCTGGATGGCAAGGTGGAAAGCGCCGAGTTTCTCGGTGAGTTCTCGCGCTATCGGGTGCGGGTCGGCGACGTTACGTTGGCCGCAGACCAGGCGCACTTTGCCGGCTTGCCGCTGTTCCCACTCGGGGCGGATGTGCGCATCGGCATCGAGCCGGGCCAGGTCCGCTTCCTGCACCACTAAGCCATGCAGATCAATCAGCTGCGAGCTTTTGTCACCACCGCCCGGCTGGGCAATATCACGCGCACGGCCGAGGCCTTGCACCTGACCCAGCCGGCCATTACCGCGCAGATCAAGGCGCTGGAGGAGGAGCTTGGGGTGGCGCTGTTTGATCGTCGCCCGGGGCGCGTCAGTCTGACGCGTGCCGGCGAGGTCTTGCTGGTCGAGGCCGAGCAGGTGCTCAGCAGTGCCAGCCAGCTGATGGGCAAGGCGCGCCAGCTGCAGGGTGAGCTGTCCGGCGTGCTGCAGCTGGGCACGGTGGGTGACACCGAAACCCTGCGTCTCGGTGCGCTGCTTGGCGAGCTGGTGTCCAGCCTGCCGCTGCTGGAAATCAAGACGCGGCATGGCCATGCCGAAGACCTGCGCGAGCAGGTCTCGGCCGGCCTGCTGGGCGGCAGCTTTTACATCGGCCCGCATATTCCGCGCGATGTGCTCGGTCTGTCGCTGCAGACTTTGTACTACCGCGTGGTGGCGCCGCTGGCGTATCGCGAAAAGCTCTTGTACGCCGGCTGGCAGGATGTGGCAGCGATGCCGTGGATAGGCGCGCCACAGGCGCATCATATTCACACCTTGCTGCATGCGATGTTTTCGCGGCAGGGCTTGTTGCCCAATGTGGTGCTGGAAACCGACGAGGCGGCCAACCCGATGGCCCTGCTGCGTGCGGGGCTTGGCCTTGCCATCATGCGCGAGGATCAGGCAATCAAGTTGGCGGAGAAAGGCGAGCTGGCGATCTGGCCGCATACGCGGGTGGTGGCACTGTTGAGCTTTATCTACCCCAAGAGCGAGGAGTTCAACCCGGCCATCGTGGCCACGCTGTCACAGCTGCGCAAGGTGTGGGGCGTGGCTTGAGTGTTGGCTGGTGTGCTGCCAGAAAAGAAAAACCCGTGCCGTGGCACGGGTTTTTCTTTGGACAAGCTCAGGCTCAGGCACCCTGACGGGCCACTTGCGGCTGTGGCTCGCTCACATCGCCGGCGGCAATGCAGGCCGCGGCGGTAAACAGCACGTCAGTCGAGCTGTTCAGCGCAGTTTCGGCAGAATCCTGCACCACGCCGATGATGAAGCCGACGGCCACCACCTGCATGGCGATGTCGTTGCTGATGCCGAACAGGCTGCAGGCCAGCGGGATCAGCAGCAGCGAGCCACCGGCCACGCCGGAGGCACCGCAAGCGGCAACGGCGGACAGCACCGACAGCAGCAGCGCGGTTGGCAGATCAACGGCGATACCTAGGGTGTGCACGGCGGCCAGGCTCAGTACCGAAATGGTAATGGCGGCACCGGCCATATTGACGGTGGCACCCAGCGGGATCGACACCGAATAGGTGTCCTTGTTCAGACCCAGTTTGGCACACAGCGCCATATTGACCGGAATGTTGGCCGCAGAGCTGCGGGTGAAGAAGGCGGTCACACCGCTTTCACGCAGGCAGGCAAAAACCAACGGGAATGGATTGCGGCGGGTGACAGCAAAAACCAGTACCGGGTTGATGACCAGCGCCACGAACAGCATCGCACCCAGCAGTACGGCCAGCAGATGGCTGTAGCCGAGCAGGGCATCGAGACCGCTGGTGAGGATGGTGTCGGCAACCAGGCCCATCACGCCCAGCGGGGCGAAACGGATGGCAAAGTGCACGATGCTGGAAACCGCATGCGACAGATCATGCATCACCTGCTTGGTCGCCTGACTCACATGTTGCATTGCCAGACCGATACCGATAGCCCAGGCCAGAATGCCGATGAAGTTGCCGGTTTGCAGTGCATTGACCGGATTGTCCACCAGCTGGAACAACAGGCTGGACAAGACCTGGCCGATCGCCTGTGGCGGCTGGGAGTTGGCCGCAGCATTGGCCAGTGCCAACTCGCTCGGGAACAGGAAGCTGAAACCGACACCGGCAAGCGCGGCAGCAAAAGTGCCAAGCAGATAAAGCATCAGCACCGGACGCATATTGCTTTTCACGCCATGCTGCTTGCCCGCCAGTGCCGAGATCACCAGCACGAAAACTAGGATAGGGGCCAGCGCTTTCAGTGCCTTGACGAACAGGGCGCCCAGAAAGGTGATTTTGGCGGCGAAGGCCGGCATGGTGGTGGCCAGCAATGTGCCGACAAGCATGCCGATGATGATTTGCACCACGATGCTGCCATTAAGCAGGCGGTGCCACAGGCTAGGAGTTTGCTGCATGAGGGTCTCACATGGTTGAGGTCAAAAAATGGTGCCACCCTTGGCGGGTAGTCTGTTTTTTAAGCACGACTTGGCGTGGGGGGCGAGTGTAACAAACTTTCGGTGGATACTAAATTCATTATTCAATCCAAGGTGTTAGCTGGATTGTTTTGCCGCCAGCACAGTCTGTTTGCCTGTTCGGGCTACTTTGTGTCGATAAGTTGTGGCCAAATGAATGATCAATCAAATACCAGTCATGAATGGGGAGAAATATGTCGGCAAAGGAAATCGTGAGGCAATTTGTCACCCGCGTTCGCGGCGGGTTGGCACCGCAAGAAGCCGCGCTGTATCTGGCAGCCGAGGTGCGTGCCAATCAGCTGGTGTCGGCTGCGCCAGGCGAGGTGGTGATGCGCACTCCAGCCAACTACCAGCAGCATGTCGAGGAGTTTCTGGCGATGTTCGGCAACTTCCGTTTCGAGCTGGAAGAGTTGCTGGCCGATGGCGACAAGGTCTACGCACGCTGGCGGCAATATGGTCATCACTTGGCCGAGATCGACGGTTTTACGCCGACAGGTTTGCCGCTGATTACCGTGGGTAGCGCGGTGTATCGGGTGGAAGACGGCAAGATTGCCGAATACTGGATACAGCAGGAAAACAGCGGCCTGCTGGCTCAGCTGCAGGCCAATGCTGCAAAGGAGCAAGCATGAGTCGCCAGTTTGCTTATCAGATCGTCAATGTGTTTGCCGAGAGCCGTTTTGGCGGGAATCCGCTGGCGGTGTTTACTGATGCGCGTGGCCTGTCAGACGAAGACATGCAGCTGATTGCGCGCCAGTTCAATCTGTCCGAAACCGTGTTTCTGCTGCCGGATGATGGCGAGGCACTGGCCAGCCTGCGGATTTTTACCCCGAGTTTCGAATTGCCGTTTGCCGGCCACCCCACCATTGGCAGTGCCGCGGTGCTGCACACGCTGCGCCAGCCGGGTGAGGCATTCAGCCTGCGTACCCGTGCCGGCCTGATTCCGATCAGTGTGCAGGATGGCGTGTTCCGCCTGACTGCGGTGGCAGCAACGCAGCGTGCGGCCAACGTTGGCCGCACCGACGCGGCGGCCATGCTGGGCCTGCCGCCCGAAGACATCGCCGCCGAGGCGATGTGGGTGAACGCCGGCAGCGAACAGCTGCTGATCCGTCTCGCCAGCCGCGAGGCGGTGCTGCGTGCCGAGCCGGATGCCAGGCTGTTTGCCGAGCATGCCACCTTGCGGCCGGGGCGCAGTGTCGCCTATCTGTGGCACGAGGCTGCCGGTGTGGCTACGGTCAGGCTATTCTTCCTGCAGCAGGGGGCGATTGTCGAAGACCCGGGCACCGGCAGCGCCTGTGCCAATCTCGGTGGCTGGTGTGCGCTTAACGGCCACGCGCCGCTGTCGTGGCGCATCGAGCAGGGCGAGGTGATCGGCCGGCCGAATGTGCTGTATCTCGATGTGTCGGCTGCGGGCGAGGTGCAGGTAGGTGGCCGCGTCAGCAAGGTGGCCGACGGCGTTTTCAGCGTACCGGATTGAGGGGAGGCCAGAATGCAGCCAGATCGTTTTGCCGTTTTATCCGACATTCACGGCAATCTGCCGGCCTTGCAGGCAGTGATTGCCGATATTCGTGGTCAAGGTGTGCGGCAGGTGCTGAATCTGGGTGACATCCTGTCCGGCCCCTTGTGGCCGGCTGAAACTGCCAGCCTGTTGATGACCCAGTTCTGGCCGACCATCGCCGGCAATCATGAGCGCCAGTTGCTGGCTTGTGCCGCAGGGCAGGCCGGTGGCGCGTCCGACCAGTTTGCCGCCGGCCAGCTGGACGAGGCTCAGCTGGCTTGGCTGCGTGCCTTGCCGACCAGTCTGCAACTGGGCGATGTGCATTTGTGTCATGGTTCGCCGCTGTCCGATCTGCAATACCTGCTGGAGGAAATCGACGGCGGCCAGACCCGGCTGGCCAGTGATGACACCATTCGCGCCCGCATCGGCCACTTGCCGGATTGCAGTCTGTTGTTGTGCGGTCACACCCATCTGGCACGCTGCGTGCAATTATGTGATGGCCCGCTGGTGGTGAATCCGGGCAGTGTCGGTTTGCCGGCGTATGCCGATGATGCCGGCGGCTTTCACCGGATCGAGGCCGGCAGCCCGCACGCCAGCTATGCCTTGCTGACGCGTGCTCATGCTGGCTGGCAGGTCGAGTTGCGACGGGTGGTGTATGACTGGGAGAGTGCGGCATTACGCGCCAGTGCCAATGGGCGTGAGGATTGGGCGGCTTGCCTGCGTAGCGGTCGCACATGACATTCAAACGAATGTTTGCATTCTGATTGACGCTGCAGCAGCAGGCTGCTAATTTTTCCGGCACCGCAAGAAGTGCTGTCTGCCTGCGGGCAGAAACGGCAACGGTAAACACAACACGAGGAATGACCATGACAACACTGAAAAAGACCCTGCTGGCGCTGCCACTGCTGCTGGCTAGCGCACTGGCAATGGCCAATGGCGCGGCCGGTAACTGGAAGACCATCGACGACGAAACCAAACAGGCCAAGGCCATTGTCGAGATCAGTGAAGGTGCCAATGGCGAACTGACCGGTCGCATCGCCAAGCTGCTGCTGAACCCTGATGCGGTATGCGACAAGTGCGAAGGTGCGCTCAAAGGCAAGCCGGTAAACGGCATGACCATTCTGACCGGCCTGAAGAAGGGCGGCGATGGCTGGGAGGGCGGCAAGATCCTCGATCCGAAATCCGGCAAGGTTTACAGCGCCAAGGCCAAACTGATCGAGGGTGGCAAGAAGCTGGAAGTACGCGGCTTCCTCGGCATCAGCCTGCTGGGCCGCACCCAGGTGTGGGAACGCCAGTAATCCGCGTGAATCTGCGCTGACAAAACGGGATGGCCGGTGCCATCCCGTTTTGCTTTGGTTACAATCTGGGCATGAATCATCCCGCCGACATCGCCAGCCAGCCGCCCCAGGTCGCGGAGGCGACTGCCAAAAAACTCGAGAAGCTCGGCATTCGCCGCCGCTTCGATCTGGTCTTGCACCTGCCGCTGCGTTACGAAGACGAAACCCATCTGTACCCGATTGCCCAGGCACCTTATGGCCAGGCGGTATTGGTTGAGGGCGAGGTCACGTCCTGTGAAATCCAGTTCCGGCCGCGCCGGCAGCTGGTGGCGCAAATCGAGGACAAGTCCGGCAAGGTCATTCTGCGCTTCATCCACTTTTACCCGAATACCCAGCAGGCACTGGCCAAGGGCAATCGGGTGCGGGCGTTGGGCGAGCTGCGGCGCGGCTTTTACGGTGACGAGATGGTGCACCCGAAACTGCGCACCGTGCACGAGGGGGATGCGCTGGCCGATAGCCTGACACCGGTCTACCCGACGGTGAATGGTCTCAATCAGCCGGTGCTGCGCAAGCTGATTCACGGTGAACTCAAGGTGCAGCCCATGCCCGAGACTTTGCCGGATGAGGTGCGACGCAGTCTTGGCCTGATGCCGCTGGCCGACGCTGTGCACCTGCTGCACAGACCTGGCCCGGAATACTCGGCCAGCCAGCTTGGCGATGGCAATCTGCCTGCCTGGCAAAGGCTGAAGTTTGACGAGTTGCTGGCGCAGCAACTGTCGATGCGCCTTGCTTACCGGGCGCGACGTGAGGGCCAGGCGCCGGTGATTCGTGGTGACGGTAGCCTGCGCAGCCAGCTTGCGGCCAACCTTCCGTTTGCCTTGACTGGTGCTCAGCAAAAAGTTCTGGGCGAAATCACCGCAGATCTGGCCGAAGCACACCCGATGAACCGGCTACTGCAGGGTGACGTCGGTAGCGGCAAAACCGTCGTCGCGGCGATGGCGGCCTTGGCGGCGATCGAGGCCGGCTTTCAGGTGGCGCTGATGGCGCCGACCGAGATTCTGGCCGAGCAGCATTATCTGAAGTTGGCCGCATGGCTGGCACCGCTGGGCATCGAGGTGGCGTGGCTGTCCGGCAGCCTGCGCAAGAAAGCGCGTGGTGAAATGGCCGGGCGGATTGCCAGCGGCGAGGCACGGCTGGCGGTCGGTACCCATGCGCTGTTTCAGGATGATGTGCACTTCGAACGGCTGGGGCTGGTGATCGTGGATGAGCAGCACCGCTTTGGCGTCGGCCAGCGGCTGGCCTTGCAGCAAAAAGGGGCGGAGCCGCATCAGCTGATGATGTCGGCGACGCCGATTCCGCGCACGCTGGCGATGAGCTTTTACGCCGATCTCGATGTCTCGGTTATCGACGAGCTGCCGCCGGGGCGCACGCCGATTGTGACCAAGCTGATCAATGCCGAGCGGCGCGATGAAGTCGTGCGCTATGTCGACAAGACCTGCGGCGAAGGGCAGCAAGTGTACTGGGTTTGCCCGCTGATCGAGGAGTCGGAAACGCTGCAGCTGCAAACGGCCGTCGATACCTTTACCGTGCTGCAGCAGGATTTGCCGCAATGGGGTGTCGGACTGGTACATGGCCGGATGAAAGCGGCGGAGAAAGCCGAAGTGATGGCGAAGTTTGCGGCCAACGAGCTGCAACTGCTGGTCGCCACCACGGTGATCGAGGTGGGAGTCGATGTACCGAATGCCAGCCTGATGGTGATCGAGCACGCCGAGCGTATGGGGCTGGCGCAGTTGCACCAGTTGCGTGGTCGGGTAGGGCGGGGAGCAGCCAAGTCGACTTGCGTGCTGCTGTTCGAACCGCCGCTGTCGGAGCTGGCCAAGGCGCGACTCAAGGTGATTTACGAGCACACCGATGGTTTCGAGATTGCACGGCAGGATCTGAATATCCGCGGGCCGGGCGAGTTTCTCGGTGCCAGACAGAGCGGGGTGCCGATGTTGCGCTTTGCCGATCTTGAGGCAGACATCGAGCTGCTGGAGGCCGCGCGGCAACTGGCACCACGCATGCTGGAACGTTGGCCGCAACTGGCCGAAGCGCATCTGCAGCGCTGGTTGGCGGGACGCGCCCACTTCCTGAAAGCATGATGCAAAAAGGCTGCCGGTTGGCAGCCTTTTTGTTTGCAGCAAGTCGTCAGTGTATTCAGACGAACAGCTTGACACCCAGGTAGTACAGAGAGATGGCCAGACCCATGCTGACCGGCAGGGTAAGCACCCAGGTGGTCAGAATGGTTTTCACCGTACTCATTTGCACGCCGGAACGGTTTACCAGCATGGTACCGGCTACGGCACTGGACAGAATCTGGGTGGTGGACACCGGCGCGCCGATCATGCTGGCGATACCGATGGAAGCCGCCGCCATTGTCTGTGCCGACATGCCCTGGGCGTAGGTCATGTCTTTCTTGCCGATTTTCTCGCCGACAGTATTCACCACACGACGCCAGCCGACCATGGTACCCAGGCCGATGGCCAGTGCGACTGCCACGATCACCCAGGCCGGTGCGTATTCGGTGGTGGCCGACAGATCCTGACGGATGGACTTCAGCTGCTTGCGGTCCAGCTCGGACAAGCCTGGAACCTGGCTGATTTTCTTGGCCGCATCACCAAGGCAGATCAGCTGGGTACGGACACTCCAGCGGGCATTTTCGGCCAGCGCGTCATAGCTCTTGGCATCGCCGATAGCAGCCAGCAGATCAAGGGTTTCCTGCGGGATCTTGCTGATTTCACAAGTATGCTTGCCGCTGTTCGGGAACTTGGCATCGATCACCGCCTGATTACGTACATACAAGGCATTCAGCTCTTGGGCGGCAATACGGGTGTGCTCGATCTGGATAGGCTCGGCATCAAGATTGACCACGAAGTGGGCTGGTGCGAGGGCGATCAGCACCAGCATCACGAGGCCGACACCTTTCTGACCATCGTTGGAGCCGTGGGTAAAGCTCATGCCCATCGACGAAACGATCAGCATGAAGCGTGCCCAGAATGGCGGATGCTTGCGGCCTTCCAGCTGCTGGCGCTGGAATGGCGATTTGTGCACATTGCTGTTCGGGCGCAGTTTCAGCATGGTGAACAGCATCAGACCGGCCAAGCCTGCACCGAATAGCGGCGACAGGAACAGCGACAGGAAAACATCCATCGCCTTGGACCAGTTGATGCCTGAAGCCAGCGATTCACCGGTAATCAGCGCATTGCCGACACCAACGCCAAGAATGGCACCGATCAGGGTGTGCGAACTGGAGGCGGGAATGCCGAAATACCAGGTGCCGAGGTTCCAGGCGATGGCAGAGGTCAGCAGTGCAAACACCATGACCATACCTTGCTTGGAATTAATGTTCAGCAGCAGGTCGGTTGGAATCAGATTGACGATGGCGTAGGCAACAGCCAGACCACCAAAGAAAACGCCGAGGAAGTTGAAGATGCCGGACAGAAAAACGGCAGTCTGTGGCTTCATTGATTGTGTGTAAATGACAGTGGCAACTGCATTGGCTGTGTCATGGAAGCCGTTGATGAATTCGAAGGCCAGGACAAAGCCGACAGAAAGTACCAGTACTACTGCCAGTGTCGGATCCAGACTCGTAAGCAAGTCGAGCATGATGGGAGTTCAAGTCATAAAAGGCGGCATTTTTCGTAATAAACCAGACAGCGTCAAGCCGGACATTGCGGGAATGTTACATAATTTGCGCTAGTTCATTGTCCTGTCGTCTAAGCATTTGATTTATATGATTTATGTAACTGTCAAGGCGGTGGCTGGTTTGGGCTTTTTTGCTGAAAATCCCGGCTGACGCAATCGTGTCAGTCGCAGTATCGCGGTAGGCATTTCTGTCTCAGGCATGCACCGAGTGTGCTGTCCGGCCCGCAAAGGCTATCAGGCTGGCTGATGGTAGCGGGGCATGAAACAAAAAAGCCACCTTGCGGTGGCTTTTCAAGTCTGCATCCATTACAGCGTAATGCCACGGATCAGGAAGAAAATGATTGCTGCCATGATGGCCGAGGCTGGTACGGTAATCACCCAGGCGGCAGCAATTTTCATGATCTGCTCGCGCTTTACCAGCTCTTTGCGATAAACCTTTTTCAGGTTCTTGCGTTCCATCTTGGAGAAATGCGCAGGGTCAAGCTGTTGCTTGGCGCGGATCTTCAGATCTTTCAGCATGGCACCTTTTTCATCGATACCAGCCTGCTTGAATTTGAACAGGAAGGCATCGATGGCTTCCTGATCACCTTCCGGATGGTGTGCCTTGATCTCCTGCACCATCAGTTCATAGCGGTTTTTCAGGTATTCACGCAGGAAGCCGACACCGAATACGCCACCCACCGCAATGTGGGTAGAGCTGACCGGCAGGCCCATCTGGCTGGCCACGATAACGGTCAGGGTCGCCGACATGGCAATACAGTAGGCACGCATCTGGTCGAGTTCGGTAATTTCGCTGCCAACGGTCTGAATGACTTTCGGGCCATACAGTGCCAGACCAACCGAAATGCCGAGCGCGCCAATCACCATTACCCACAGCGGGATACTGGCCTTTTGCACGATCTCGCCGCTGCCAATGTGAGTAAGGGCATCAACAATAGCAGCCAAGGGGCCGATAGCATTGGCCACATCGTTGGAGCCGTGTGCAAAGCTCAGCAGTGCAGCAGCAAAAATCAGTGGTACGGTGAAGAAGGTATTGATCGACTGCTTGTTGTTTTCCAGCTGATCTGCCTTGCGGGAAACCATAGGCTTGAGCACCAGGAAGGTAATCACACCGATTGCCAGACCACCAAGAATGGCATGGGTGAAGCTGACATCCATGATGCGGTTCAGGCCTTTGAGCATCAGATAGCTGCTGAATGTCCAGGCCATCAGTGCTACCAGCAGCGGTACCATTTTGCGTGCTGCGGCCAACATATCACTTTGGTAGGTGATGCTGCGTTTGACCACGTACAGGAAAAGGGCGGCGATGCCTGCGCCCAGCAGGGGGGAGATGATCCAGCTGGCTGCAATCGTGCCGACTTTGCCCCAGTCCGCGATGCCCATGCCACCCGCAGCAATGCCTGCGCCCAGAATCGCACCAACAATCGAGTGGGTAGTGGATACCGGCGCGCCGACGGCCGTCGCCAGGTTAAGCCACAGGGCTGCAGCCAGCAGTGCGGCCATCATCAGCCAGATGAATGTTGTCTGATCTGGGATGAGGGACGGGTCAATAATGCCGCTGCGAATCGTGCCGACGACTTCACCGCCGGCAATGATGGCACCGGCTGCTTCGAAGATCGCCGCGATTACCAGTGCACCACCCATGGTCAGTGCCTTGGAACCGACCGCAGGTCCTACGTTATTGGCTACGTCGTTGGCACCGATATTCATGGCCATGTAGGCACCAATACCGGCAGCAACGATCAGCACCATACTGGCGTGCTCGGTGGTCGAGGTATAAAACAGTACGCCAAGAACGAACAGAATACCCATGCCCAGGCGCAAAAACTCTGCTTTGCTGCTCTTCGCGGCTTTTTCAATTCCGCTGATATGTTCCAGATCCACAATACAACCTTAAATATTGACAAGAAAAATTCACAAAATAGACATGTTACTGACAGATTAGTTCTGTATAAATTGTCATAATGGGGTGAATATTTCTTGCTGAATAATTAAACAAACAGAATCGGGCAGCCCGCAATGGGCTGCCCTTGGAAGTCCGTCAAAGAAACCGACTTAGCCGAACTTGCCGGTGATGTAGTCTTCGGTTTCCTTGCGCTTGGGGGCGGTAAAGATGTTGTCGGTTGCACCGAACTCCATCAGCTCGCCAAGATACATGTATGCAGTGTAGTCAGAGACACGTGCCGCCTGCTGCATATTATGAGTCACGATCGCAATCGTGTATTCCTGCTTCAGCTCGTTGATCAGCTCTTCGATGTGGGCGGTAGAGATCGGGTCGAGTGCTGAGGTCGGCTCGTCCAGCAGCAAGACTTCCGGACGGGTTGCAACGGCACGGGCGATGCATAGGCGCTGTTGCTGACCGCCGGACAGCGAATTGCCCGACTGCTTCAGTTTGTCCTTTACCTCATTCCACAGTGCCGCCTTGCGCAGCGCCCACTCGACGCGCTCTTCCATTTCGGTACGAGACAGGTTTTCGTACAGCTTGACGCCAAATGCAATGTTGTCATGGATGGACATCGGAAACGGGGTTGGCTTCTGGAAAACCATGCCTACATTGGCGCGCAGCATGTTTACATCGATGGACTTGGCCAGGATGTTCTGCCCATCCAGCAGGATTTCGCCTTCGGCGTGCATGCCGGGATACAGCTCGAACATGCGGTTGAAGGTACGCAGCAGGGTCGATTTGCCGCAGCCGGACGGGCCGATGAAGGCAGTTACCTTGCCGGCAGGAATGTCCAGATTGATGTTTTTCAGGGCGTGAAACTTGCCGTAGTAAAAGTTCAGGTTTTTTACCTGGAGCTTGTTTGCTTGTTGATTCATGGTTCGGCAAGCCTTAATGAGAAGAAGATTTCTGACTGCCCATCCAGCGGGCAACAATATTCAGCGTCAATACGCTCAGGGTAATTAGCAAGGCACCAGCCCATGCCAGTGCGTGCCAATCCTCGTAAGGGCTCATGGCAAACTGGAAGATCACGATAGGCAGGTTGGCCATCGGCTGGTTCATATCACTCCAGAACTGGTTGTTCAGTGCAGTGAACAGCAGTGGGGCGGTTTCGCCGGAAATACGGGCGACAGCCAGCAGGATGCCGGTCAGTACGCCGGCCTTGGCTGCGCGCAAGGTAACCAGCATGGTGACTTTCCATTGTGGCGCACCCAGGGCAAATGCCGCTTCGCGCAAACTGCCTGGCACCAGGCGCAGCATATTCTCGGTGGTACGTACCACAACCGGGATAACCAGCAGCGACAGCGCGAGCGAGCCGGCCCAACCGGAGAAGTGGCCAGTGGTAACGACAAACATCTCGTAAACAAACAGGCCAATCACGATGGACGGTGCTGACAGCAGGATGTCGTTGATAAAGCGCGTTGCCGGAGCAAGCCAGCCACGATTACCGAATTCAGCCAGGTAGACCCCGGCCAGGATGCCGATCGGCGTACCGATCAGCGTGCCGAAAAAGGTCATTTTCAGCGAGCCGACAATGGCATTAGCCAAGCCGCCGGCAGAACCGGGTGGCGGGGTGACCTTGGTGAAGACATCCATGCTCATGCCGGACAGGCCATGCAGGACCAAGGTGTAAAGAATCCATGCCAGCCAGAACAGACCAAAACCCATGGCCAGCATCGATGCGGTCATGTTGAAGGCGTTGGTAAAGCGTCTGCGAGCATAAATGCGGTTATTTCGGGAGGTGTTAACCGAGCTTGCCATGGTTTTTCCAGTTTGCTGTATCAGAGTCTCGTTCATCTGCCCGGGTCTCAGGATGCTTTGCCTTCCTGCTTTTTCAGTTGCATCAGCAACAGTTTGGAGCAGGCAAGTACTACAAAGGTAATGAAGAACAGGATCAGGCCAAGTTCAATCAGGGCGGACATGTGGAAAACACCAGTTGCTTCTGCAAACTCGTTGGCCAGCGCCGAGGCAATCGAGTTGCCGGCGTCAAACAGGCTGCCTGGCAGATTGGTGGAGTTGCCGATGACGAATGTCACCGCCATGGTCTCACCCAGTGCACGACCGAGGCCAAGCATGATGCCGCCGACCACGCCTGCCTTGGTATACGGCAGAACCACGTGACGAATAACCTCCCAGGTGGTGCCGCCCAGACCGTAAGCCGACTCCTTCAGCATGGCGGGCACAACTTCGAAAACGTCACGCATTACCGATGCAATGAACGGAATCACCATGATGGCGAGAATCAGGCCGGCCGTGAAAATGCCGATACCCATCGGTGCGCCCTGGAAGTATTGGCCAATGAAAGGCAGCGGACCGATATTGTCCATGATCCAGGGCTGGACGTTGTCGCCGAACCAGGGAGCGAAGACAAACAGGCCCCACATGCCGTAGATGATGGACGGAATACCTGCCAGCAGTTCGACCGCAATGCCCAGCGGACGCTTGAGGAATGGCGGGCAAAGTTCTGTCAGGAAAATGGCGATACCAAAACTGACCGGTACGGCAATCATCAGAGCAATGAGAGAGGTAACCAGCGTGCCGAAGATGGGTACGATGGCACCGTAAACCTCGGTTACCGGATTCCAGTCGCTGCTGAAAAGAAAGCCGATACCAAAGTGCTTGATGCTGGGCATGGCGCCAATCAGCAACGAAATCAGAATGCCGACCAGCAGTGCGAGCACAAGGAAGGCAAATGCTCTGGTTGTCATGCGAAAAGCCGCATCCAGCAGCATCTGTCGCTTCAGGCTTGAGCTATTACTGAGTTTGTCCATGGGTTTACCTGATTAAGCCAAGCAGTAAAAGCCGGGGCAGTGCCCCGGCTACTGCAACTGCATGTCTATAACAATTACTTCCAGATCGGTTTGCCGGCAGCGTCGCTTACCTGTTTCCAGCTATTGCGGATAACAGTCTTAACGTTGGCAGGCATCGGTACATAGTCAAGCTGGCTTGCGGTATTGTCGCCATTCTTGTACGCCCAGTCGAAGAACTTCATGGCTTCCAGGCCCTGAGCTGGTTTGTCCTGTTTCTTGTGCATCAGGATGAAAGTAGCACCCGAAATCGGCCAGCTGTCCTTGCCTGGCTGATTGGTCAGCAGCAGGTAGAAACCTGGTGTCTTGGCCCAGTCAGCGTTGGCCGCAGCGGCTTTGAAGCTGCTGTCATCAGGGTTGACGAATTGGCCGGCAGCATTCTGCAGCTGGGTGTGTGCAATCTTGTTTTGCTTGGCATACACGTATTCGACGTAGCCAATACCACCTTTGATGCGGGTTACGTAGTTGGCCACACCCTCGTTGCCTTTACCACCTACACCGGTTTTCCAGTTAACGGCAGTGCTTTCACCCACATCGGATTTCCATTGAGTAGAAACCTTGGACAGGTAGTTGGTGAAAATGAACGTGGTGCCGGAGCCGTCGGAGCGACGAACCGGAGTAATGCGCAGATCAGGCAGGGTAACGCCAGGGTTCAGTTTGGCGATCGCTGCATCATTCCATTTGCTGACCTTGCCCAGGTAAATATCAGCCAGCAGTGCGCCGGAGAGTTTCAGTTGACCTGGCGCAATGCCTGGTACGTTGATAATGGGTACAACACCGCCGATCACCGTCGGGAACTGGATCAGGCCGCTTTTCTCGAGATCTTCAGGCTTCAGCGGCATATCGGAAGCGCCAAAGTCGACAGTCTTGGATTGAATCTGCTTGATGCCACCGCCGGAACCGATGGACTGGTAGTTCATGCTGTTGCCGGTCTGATTCTTGTAAGACTCGGCCCATTTCGCGTACAGCGGGTACGGGAAGGTAGCACCGGCACCAGTGATGTCTGCCGCAAACGCGCTGCTTGCTACAAAACCGGACACGGCCAGGGTGGCTGCCCAACGGATAGATTGTTTCATGCTTGCTCCCGAAAGTTCACGACGAGTTAGGATGGGGTGCATCCTAAACGTGCAAGTTTTCAGAAATATTACAGTCATGACACAAAACGAGATATTGGATCGGGCTGGTATAATGTCTCGATTCACATAATGAAGAGGCAAACAGCATGATGAACAAACTTGTCATCGCAAACTGGAAAATGAATGGTCGCCAAGCGATGGCGACTGAGCTGGTTGCGGGCATCATCCGCAACTTGCCAGAGGCGAGCGTGGATGTGGCTATTGCGCCGCCATTTCCATATCTGTCTCAAGTTGCTGAGGCTATTTCGGCTGCAGCTACAGTCAGTCTTGCTGCTCAGGATGTCAGTCGTTATGTGGCAGAAGGTGCATATACCGGAGAAGTGAATGCCGGGATGTTGGCGGATCTTGCTTGCAAGTATGTGCTTGTGGGCCACTCGGAGCGTCGTCAGTATTTTGCCGAGAGTGCCGAGGTGCTGCGCGCGAAGCTTGATGCTTGTGTGAGTGCAGGGTTGGTGCCTGTTTACTGTGTCGGGGAAACGCTTGCCGAGCGTGAGTCCGGGGTTTATGAAGCGGTGATTGCAGAGCAGCTTTCAGTGCTGAAAGGTATCGGTGCAGAACTGGTTGTTGCGTATGAGCCCGTCTGGGCTATCGGGACAGGCAGGGTTGCTTCCCTTGAGCAAATTGACCAGATGCACCAATTTATTGCACAGACATTGTTGCAATACGAAATGGCGTCTGATAGTATTCGCGTCCTCTACGGGGGCAGTGTGAAGCCCGATAACGCTAGAGAAATTATGGGTCTGGCAAGTGTGTCGGGCGCGTTAGTAGGCGGTGCATCACTGAATGTTGATGGTTTCCAGCAAATTTGCTGGGCCGCAAATAAAACGGTATAGTATGGAACTTCTGAATACACTGGCACTCATTGCTATGCTTGCTTCGGCGCTGGCAATCATCGTCCTTGTCCTGATGCAGCATGGCAAAGGCGCTGATATGGGTGCGGCTTTCGGTGGTGGTGCTTCGGGTAGTCTTTTTGGTGCCACCGGTTCCGCGAATTTTCTGAGTAGGGCAACAGCGATTGCTGCTGTCGTATTCTTCTCGTCTTTGATGGTTATTGGTTTCTCGCACTCTACTAAAAATACTGAGCTGGGTGTTATGAGCAATGTAACCGTGCAGTCAGGTTCGCCAGTCCCGAATGGCGCTGATGCAAGCAAAGCTTCTGGTGCGGTTATCCCAGAATGACAATCTAGTTTCTGTGCCGACATGGTGAAATTGGTAGACACGCTATCTTGAGGGGGTAGTGGCCATAGGCTGTGTGAGTTCGAGTCTCACTGTCGGCACCACTTTGATAAAGCAGGCCATCGGGAAACCGGTGGCCTGTTTTGCTTGGAGCCAAGGAGGTTAATAGCCTCCTTTCTTTTAGAGGTGCGCGGGAAATGCTGCAAAATTACTTTCCCATTCTGATGTTCGTCATTGTCGGCCTGCTGGTCGGCGTCGGTCCCTTGCTGATGGGGTGGCTGCTGGCCCCCAATCGTCCAGATCCGGAGAAACTTTCTCCGTATGAGTGCGGCTTTGAGGCATTTGAAGACGCTCGCATGAAGTTTGACGTCCGTTATTATCTGGTCGCCATTCTGTTTATTCTGTTTGATCTGGAAATTGCCTTTATGTTCCCGTGGGCTATTGTCCTGAAGGATCTCGGTATGTTCGGCTTTGGTGCAATGCTGATCTTCCTGGCGATTCTGACCATTGGCTTCATCTATGAGTGGAAAAAAGGAGCTCTGGAATGGGAGTAGAAGGCATTCTGGAAAAAGGGTTTGTTACTACTACTGCTGACAAGCTGATCAACTGGACACGAACAGGTTCGCTGTGGCCGATGACTTTCGGCCTCGCGTGCTGTGCGGTCGAGATGATGCACGCTGGTGCTGCACGTTACGATCTGGACCGTTTCGGTATCGTGTTTCGCCCTAGTCCACGTCAGTCTGACCTGATGATTGTAGCTGGTACCTTGTGCAACAAGATGGCGCCAGCTCTTCGCAAGGTTTACGACCAGATGGCCGAGCCGCGTTGGGTTATTTCCATGGGTTCCTGTGCCAATGGTGGTGGCTATTACCATTACTCTTATTCCGTAGTACGTGGCTGTGACCGCATCGTACCGGTCGATGTCTATGTGCCAGGCTGTCCTCCGACTGCCGAAGCGCTGCTGTATGGCATCATCCAGCTGCAGAACAAGATCAAGCGTACCAATACCATCGCCCGCTGAGGTTAACCATGGCATCCCGTATGGAAAAACTGCAGTCGGTAATCGAGCAGGTTCTTGGCGAAAAAGTGGTTTCGGCCAAAATCGCCCTGGACGAGCTGACCATCGTCTGTAAATCCGCTGACGTGCTGTCTGCAATGACCACGTTGCGTGATCACCCTGAATTGAGTTTCGAGCAGTGTATCGATGTCTGTGGCATCGACTACAGCGCGTATCGTGATGAACCGCAAGACGGCCTGCGTTTTGCGGCGATTTACCATTTGCTGTCCATCGCCCACAACTGGCGTGTCCGCGTGCGTGTGTTTGCCGAGGATGACGAGTTTCCGGTAGTGCCAAGCGTGGTGGATATCTGGTCTGCGGCCAACTGGTTCGAGCGTGAGGCGTTTGACCTGTATGGCATCATGTTCGAAGGCCATCCTGACCTGCGCCGTCTGCTGACGGACTATGGTTTTGTCGGTCATCCATTCCGCAAGGACTTCCCGTTGTCGGGCTATGTCGAAATGCGCTATGACGCAACCCAGCAGCGCGTGATCTACCAGCCTGTCACCATCGAACCGCGCGAGATTACGCCGCGCATCATTCGTGAGGAGAACTACGGTGGCTGATATCCGTAACTACACGCTGAACTTCGGTCCTCAGCACCCGGCTGCTCACGGTGTATTGCGTCTGGTTCTGGAGCTGGATGGTGAGGTCGTACAGCGAGCCGACCCGCATATCGGTCTGCTGCATCGCGGTACCGAAAAACTGGCTGAAAGCAAGACTTTCATCCAGTCTTTGCCGTATATGGATCGTCTGGACTACGTGTCCATGATGTGTAACGAGCATGCGTACTGCCTGGCAATCGAAAAGCTGGCTGGTATCGATGTGCCGGAGCGCGCGCAATACATTCGCGTAATGTTCTCCGAGATCACCCGTATCCTGAACCACTTGCTGTGGATCGGTGCACACTCGATCGACATCGGCGCGATGACGATGTTCCTGTATGCCTTCCGTGAGCGTGAAGACCTGATGGACTGCTACGAGGCCGTTTCCGGTGCTCGTATGCACGCAGCGTACTTCCGTCCGGGTGGTGTTTACCGTGATCTGCCTGACAGCATGCCGCAGTACAAGGCATCCAAGATCCGTAATGCCAAAGAAATCGCTCGTCTGAACGAAAATCGTCAAGGCACCATGCTGGATTTCATCGAAGACTTCACTAACCGTTTCCCGGAAAAAGTGGACGAGTATGAGACCCTGCTGACCGATAACCGTATCTGGAAGCAGCGTACGGTCGGCATCGGTGTGGTAACACCTGAGCGTGCCAAGAACCTTGGTATGACCGGCCCGATGCTGCGTGGTTCCGGCATTGCCTGGGACTTGCGCAAGATGCAGCCGTACGATGTGTACGACCGCATGGAGTTTGATATTCCGGTTGGCGTGACAGGTGATTGCTACGATCGCTATCTGGTTCGTATCGAAGAAATGCGCCAGTCCAACCGCATCATCAAGCAGTGCGTCGCTTGGCTGAAGGCAAATTCTGGCCCGGTTATCACTGAAAACCACAAGTTTGCTCCGCCAAGCCGTGAAGGCATGAAGAGCAATATGGAAGAGCTGATTCACCACTTCAAGCTGTTCACCGAGGGTATGCGTGTACCTGAAGGTGAAGCTTATGCTGCTGTTGAGCATCCTAAGGGTGAGTTTGGTATCTACCTGGTATCTGATGGTGCCAACAAGCCTTACCGCTTGAAGATTCGTGCTCCAGGTTATGCCCACTTGGCAAGTCTGGACGAAATGTCCCGTGGCCACATGATTGCCGACGTTGTCGCCATCATTGGTACCCAGGACGTGGTGTTTGGGGAGATCGACCGCTAATGTTATCCGCAGAATCTCTGGCAAAAATTGACCGTGAACTGGCCAAGTATCCAGCCGAACAGAACCGTTCGGCCATTATGGCTGCTTTGCGTATCGCGCTGACCGAGCGTCGCGCGACCGGTGCCACTCCGGAAGATCGCTGTCTGAATGCAGAAGTGATCGAATACGTAGCCGATTATGTCGGTATTCCGCCGGTTGCAGCTTATGAAGTTGCCACTTTCTACAACATGTACGACATGAAGCCGGTCGGCAAGTACAAGATTACGGTCTGTACCAACCTGCCTTGCGCACTGCGTGGCGGCATGAATGCGGCCGAGTATATCGGCGAGAAACTGGGCATCGGCATTGGCGAAACCACAACTGACGGCAAGTTTACCCTGCTGGAAGGCGAGTGCATGGGTGCCTGTGGTGATGCACCTGTACTGCTGGTGAACAACCACAGCATGTGCAGTTTCATGAGCCGCGAAGCGATCGATAAGAAACTGGCGGAGTTGGAATAATGGCAGTTTTCGTCAATGGCGTAATTTTCGAGGGTGTGGACACCGCCGCCCCGGACTGCTGGCGTCTCGAGTCTTATGTGGCTCGTGGCGGCTATCAGGCCCTTCGGAAAATTCTGGAAAACAAAATCACCCAGGAAGACGTAATTGCCGAGGTGAAAAACTCCGGCTTGCGTGGTCGTGGTGGTGCAGGTTTCCCGACTGGCCTGAAGTGGAGCTTCATGCCGCGTTCGTTCCCGGGCGACAAGTACGTTGTCTGCAATACAGATGAAGGCGAGCCTGGCACATTCAAGGACCGCGACATCATTATTTACAACCCGCACGCGCTGATCGAAGGCATGATCATTGCCGGCTACGCGATGGGTTGCAAGGCAGGTTACAACTATATCCACGGTGAAATCTTCGAAGCTTACGAGCTGTTCGAAGAGGCTCTGGACGAAGCCCGCAAGGCTGGCTTCCTTGGTGAAAACATTCTGGGTAGCGGTTTCAACTTCGATCTGTTTGCTCACCATGGTTATGGTGCTTACATCTGCGGCGAAGAGACAGCCCTGCTGGAGTCGCTGGAGGGCAAAAAAGGCCAGCCGCGCTTCAAGCCGCCATTCCCGGCCAGCTTCGGTCTGTATGGCAAGCCAACCACCATCAATAACACCGAATCTTTTGCTTCGGTGCCTTTCATCATTCGTGATGGCGGCCAGAAATTTCTGGAAGCCGGCAAGCCGAATAATGGTGGTACCAAGCTGTTCTCGGTTTCGGGTCATGTGAATCGTCCGGGCAACTACGAGATTCCGCTGGGCACGCCTTTCAAGGATCTGCTGGAAATGGCCGGTGGTATGAAAGACGGCAAGAAGCTCAAAGCCGTCATTCCGGGTGGTTCTTCCGCGCCGGTATTGCCAGGCGATGTGATGATGGAACTGACCATGGACTACGATAGCATTGCCAAAGCTGGCTCCATGCTGGGTTCCGGTGCCGTCATCATCATGAATGAAGATGTTTGCATGGTGAAAGCGCTTGAGCGTCTGGCTTACTTCTATCACGAAGAGTCTTGCGGTCAATGTACGCCTTGCCGTGAAGGTACCGGCTGGCTGTACCGCGTCATCCATCGCATCGCCAACGGTGAAGGCCGTGAGGGCGATCTGGAGCTGCTGGATTCCGTTGGCAACAATATGGCTGGCCGCACCATTTGTGCGCTGGCTGATGCCGCGGTCTTCCCGGTGCGCAGCTTCACCAAACACTTCCGCAACGAGTTTGAACATCTCATCAAGCACAAGAAGTCCTTGGTGGATCACAAGTGGTGTTGAGCGATGCTAGAAATCGAAATCGACGGTAAAAAACTGACAGTGGCCCAAGGCAGCACCATCATTGATGCGGCCAACACTGCCGGTACATATATTCCGCACTTCTGCTACCACAAGAAACTGTCCATTGCGGCCAACTGCCGCATGTGTCTGGTTGAAGTGGAAAAAGCGCCCAAGCCGCTGCCGGCCTGTGCGACCCCGGTAACTGACGGCATGAAAGTCCACACTGCCTCGCCACTGGCCAAAAAAGCCCAGCAAGGCGTGATGGAGTTTCTGCTGATCAACCACCCGCTGGACTGCCCGATCTGTGATCAGGGTGGTGAATGCCAGCTGCAGGATCTGGCGGTAGGTTATGGCAACTCCGCTTCGCGCTATCAGGAAGAAAAGCGTGTCGTGGTAGGCAAGGATATGGGCCCGCTGGTTTCCGCCGAGGAAATGAGCCGCTGCATCCATTGCACCCGCTGCGTGCGCTTTACCGAGGAAATCGGTGGCTACCAGGAAATCGGTATGGCCAACCGCAGCGAGTTCTCCGAGATCATGCCTTATCTGGGCAAGACCGTTAACTCGGAAATCTCCGGTAACGTGATCGACCTGTGCCCGGTTGGTGCGCTGACTTCCAAGCCATTCCGCTACGCCACCCGTGCGTGGGAATTGTCGCGTCGCAAGTCGGTCAGCCCGCACGATGGTCTGGGGGCCAACCTGATCGTCCAGGTCAAGCACAATGAAGTGATGCGTGTGCTGCCGCTGGAAAACGAAGCAATCAACGAATGCTGGATTGCCGACCGTGACCGCTTTGCATACGAAGGCCTGATCAGTGCCGAACGTCTGCAAAAGCCGATGATCAAGTTTGACAACAAGTGGCATGAAACCGACTGGCAGACTGCTCTGGAATATGTTGTCAAAGGTCTGAACGGCGTTTCCAACGATCACGGCAAGGACGCCATCGGCTTCCTCTCCAGCCCGTACAGCACGACTGAAGAGCTGTATCTGGCGCAGAAGCTTGCGCGTGGTTTCGGCGTGAACAACATCGACAGCCAGCTGCGTCGTGGTGACAAACGCGTCGCCGCCGCCCAGCAGGGTGCACTGTGGCTGGGTAGCTCCATCAGCGAACTGCTGGCTGCCAAGTCCGTGCTGTTTGTCGGTTCGACCCAGCGCAAGGAGCAGCCACTGCTGGCTTCGCGCCTGCGTCAGGCTGTCAAGAAGGGCATGGCGCTGAACGTTATTCACACCAGTGATGATGATCTGCTGACCAAGCTTAATGCCAAGCTGATCGTTGCCCCGCAAGCGCTGGTTAATGCGCTGGCGCAGGTGCTGAAGGCGGTTGCCGAGATCAAGGGCGAAGCCGCCCAGCTGGATGTTGCTGCGGCCAACGTTGCAAGCGATGCACGTGCGATCGCCGAAAGCCTGTGTGCTGGCGAAACTGCCGCCATCGTGCTGGGCAATGTGGCACAACATCACCCAGCCTTTGCTGAACTGCTGTCGCTGGCGCAAGAAATCGCGCGTATCAGCGGTGCCCGTTTCGGTATCGCGGCCGAAGCCGGTAACAGCGTTGGTGCTGACATTGCCGGTGCCAATCCGGCGCGTGGCCCGTTCGGCAAGTCGGTGACTGCCGGTGTGACTGCTGGTGAAATGTTCGCTGCACCACGCAAAGCTTATGTCCTGCTGAATACCGAAGTCGAAGCTGACAGCTACAACAGCCAGCAAGCGGTTGCTGCCATGAGGCAGGCCGCTACCGTTATTGCCCTGACCGCCTACAAGGGCGAGGCGATGCTGGACTACGCCGACGTACTGCTGCCTATCGCGCCGTTCACCGAGACTGCCGGTTCCTTCGTAAACATGGAAGGCCGTCTGCAGACTTTCAACGGAGTGGTTCGTCCGCAAGGCGAAGCACGTCCGGCCTGGAAGGTACTGCGTGTACTGGGCAATATGCTGGGCGTCGCCGGTTTCGATTTCAACAGTGCCGAAGAGGTCCGTGCCGAGCTGCTGGCTGGTGGTGATATCGCTAGCGCACTGGGCAATGCGATCAAGCCGGTTGCGGCCAACCTTGCGGTTGCCGAAGGTCTGCAGCGTATCGGTGAAGTCGCCATGTACGATGCCGATGCTATCTGCCGTCGTGCCGCTTCGTTGCAACTGACGGCTGATGCCGCCGTACCGCAGATCGCGTTGAATCCGGCTGAGCTTGCCCGTCTGGGTCTGGTTGCCGGCGAGCGTGCACAGGTAGAGCAGGGTGGTCACAGTGTGGCGCTGCTGGTGGCAGCCGATGATGCTGTACCGGCCGGTGCTGTACGCGTGGCGTCCCATGCGGCTACCCGTGGTCTGGGCGGCCTGTTTGACCAGATTCAGATCAAGCGAGGTTAATCCATGGAGTTTCTGCAAAACCTGTTGGGTGCAGATGCCGGTCTGGCGGTGTGGACACTGCTGAAGATCCTGGTCATCGTGGGCCCGCTGATGATAGGCGTTGCCTATCTGACGCTGGCTGAGCGCAAGGTCATTGGCTACATGCAGATTCGTATCGGCCCGAACCGGGTCGGTCCGAAAGGTCTGCTGCAGCCACTGGCTGACGGCGTGAAGCTGCTGATGAAGGAAATCATTCTGCCGACCAAGTCCAGCAAGGGCTTGTTCCTGGTGGCTCCGGTGCTGTCTATCATGCCGGCACTGGCAGCCTGGGCGGTGATTCCGTTTACCGACAATCTGGTACTGGCGAATATCGATGCCTCGCTGCTGTACATCATGGCCATCACCTCCATGGGTGTTTACGGCGTGATCGTGGCAGGCTGGGCCGGTAACTCCAAGTACTCCTTCCTTGGTGCCCTGCGTTCTTCGGCGCAGATCGTATCCTACGAAATCGCCATGGGCTTTGCCCTGGTGGGTGTACTGATGGTGTCGGGCAGTCTGAACCTGGTTGAAATCGTGAAGCAGCAGGGTACTGGCATGGCCGGTGGCTCTATCTTCTCGTGGAACTGGTTGCCCTTGTTCCCGCTGTTCCTGGTCTACCTGATTTCCGGTGTGGCCGAGACCAACCGTGCGCCATTTGACGTGGCGGAAGGTGAATCCGAAATCGTGGCCGGTTTCCACGTGGAATACTCGGGTATGGCCTTTGCCGTGTTCTTCCTGGCCGAATACGCCAACATGATCCTGATTGCAGCGCTGACTGCCATCATGTTCTTGGGTGGCTGGCTGTCGCCATTCCCGGCTAGCTGGGGTCTGCTCGGCGAATCCGGCATCGTATGGTTGCTGGTGAAGATGTCGATGGTACTGTTCTGCTTCCTGTGGTTCCGTGCGACCTTCCCGCGTTACCGTTACGACCAGATCATGCGTCTGGGCTGGAAGATCTTCATTCCGGTATCGCTGGTATGGGTAGTGGTAGTTGGCGGCTGGATGATGAGCCCGCTGACACTGTGGAACTGAGTCGGACTGGATAAAGAAAATGTCAATGATCCGCAACTTCTTTAAAACCTTCCTGCTGGTCGAGCTGGTGCAGGGCTTGATGGTGACTGGTCGTCACTTTTTTGCCCGCAAGATCACCGTTCAGTTCCCGGAAGAGAAAACTCCGCTGTCTCCGCGCTTCCGCGGCTTGCACGCTCAGCGCCGTTATGCCAACGGCGAAGAGCGCTGCATTGCCTGTAAGTTGTGCGAGGCGATCTGCCCGGCAATGGCCATCACTATCGAATCCGAGCAGCGTGACGACGGTACCCGTCGTACCAGCCGCTACGATATCGATCTGACCAAGTGCATTTTCTGCGGCTTCTGTGAAGAAGCTTGTCCGGTTGATGCCATTGTCGAGACCCACATTTTTGAATACCACGGCGAAAAGCGTGGCGACCTCTACTACACCAAGCCGATGCTGCTGGCGGTGGGTGACAAGTACGAGGCTGAAATCGCGGCCAACAAGGCTGCGGATGCCAAGTATCGCTAAGGGGGAGACATGAGCTTTCAGGCGGTTGTTTTTTATGTGCTGTCGGCGATTCTTATTTTCGCCGCATTCCGTGTGGTGACAGCCAAGAACCCGGTACACGCTGCGTTGTACCTGGTGCTGGCCTTCTTCACTGCGGCTGGTCACTGGCTGCTGTTGCAGGCCGAGTTCCTCGCGATTGCGCTGGTACTGGTCTACGTCGGCGCGGTCATGGTGCTGTTCCTGTTCGTGGTGATGATGCTGGATATCAATATCGAGAAGCTGCGTGAAGGCTTCTGGCGTCACTTCCCGCTGGCCGGCACCGTAGCCATCGTGATGGTTGCCGAAATGGCCCTGATTCTCTCCAGCCCGGAGGCCAATCTGGCCGGATTCCAGGCGCAGGAGGTTGCGGCCAACGTCAGCAACGTTCGCGAGCTGGGCCTGCAGCTGTACACCACTTACCTGCTGCCATTCGAAGTGGCTGCCATCATCCTGCTGGTTGCGATGATTGCCGCTATCGGTATCACCATGCGCAAGCGTGCTGACAGCAAGTACATCAATCCGGCGGAGCAGGTGCGTGTGCGTCGTAATGACCGCGTGCGTATCGTGCAGGTAGACGTAGTCAAGCCTGCCGCTCCGGAATCCAACGAGCAACAGGCCTGACGGCCGTAGGGAAAAAAAGTGCTGACACTCACTCACTTCCTCGTACTGGCCGGCATCCTGTTTGCCATCAGTGTGCTGGGTATTTTCCTTAACCGGAAAAACCTCATCATCCTGCTGATGGCCATCGAGCTGATGCTGCTGGCGGTGAATTACAACTTCATCGCGTTCTCGCACTATCTATCCGATACCGCGGGACAGATTTTCGTCTTCTTTATCCTGACCGTAGCAGCCGCCGAGTCGGCGATCGGTCTGGCTATCCTGGTGGTACTGTTCCGTAAACTGGACACCATCAACGTAGAAGACTTGGGCAGCCTCAAGGGCTAAGTTTCCGGATTACACTTTTAAAGCACGACAAACATGGATACGAAAAGCTTATACCTGCTGATCGCGCTCTCACCGCTGGTGGGCTCGATGATTGCAGGCCTGTTTGGCTGGGCGATCGGTCGTCGGGCTGCACACGTCGTTACCATTCTCGGCGTAGCAGTCTCGGCGGTTCTGTCGATTGGCGTACTCAAGGACTTCCTTGACGGTACCGCCCAGGTTTTCAACGCGCCGGTTTATACCTGGCTGACGGTTGGCGGCTTCGAATTCTCGGTCGGTTTCCTGGTGGATTCCCTGACTGCGATGATGATGGTCGTGGTAACCAGCGTATCGCTGATGGTGCATATCTACACCATCGGCTATATGAAGGAAGACCCGGGTTACCAGCGCTTCTTCAGCTACATTTCGCTGTTTACCTTCTCGATGCTGATGCTGGTAATGGCCAACAACTTCGTCCAGCTGTTCTTCGGCTGGGAAGCGGTTGGTCTGGTGTCCTACCTGCTGATCGGCTTCTGGTTCAAGCGTCCGACTGCGACCTTTGCCAACCTGAAGGCCTTCCTGGTTAACCGTGTAGGTGACTTCGGTTTCCTGCTGGGTATCGGCCTGGTCCTGGCTTATTTCGGTGGTTCGCTGAACTACAGCGATGTGTTTGCTGCGGCTCCGGCACTGGCCAACAAGACTATCCAGATCATTCCGGGTGTCGAGTGGTCGCTGCTGACAGTTACCTGCATCCTGCTGTTCGTTGGCGCGATGGGTAAGTCTGCGCAGTTCCCGCTGCATGTGTGGTTGCCAGATTCCATGGAAGGCCCAACCCCGATTTCCGCACTGATTCACGCGGCGACCATGGTTACCGCCGGTATCTTCATGGTATCGCGCATGAGCCCGCTGTACGAGATGTCGGATGTGGCGCTGAACGTGGTGATGACTGCCGGTGCGATTACCGCGCTGTTCATGGGTTTCCTGGGTATCGTCCAGAACGACATCAAGCGTGTCGTGGCTTACTCCACTCTGTCGCAGCTGGGTTACATGACTGTTGCGCTGGGTGCTTCGGCTTACTCTGTAGCGATGTTCCACGTAATGACCCATGCCTTCTTCAAGGCACTGCTGTTCCTTGCGGCGGGTTCCGTCATCATGGGCATGCACCATGATCAGGACATGCGCAATATGGGTGGCCTGCGCAAGTACATGCCGGTTACCTGGATTACCTCGCTGCTGGGTTCGCTGGCACTGATCGGTACGCCGTTCCTGTCCGGTTTCTACTCCAAGGATTCCATCATCCTGGCGGTACAGAACAGCAATCTGGCTGCTTCCGGCTTTGCCTACTTTGCTGTTATTGCCGGTGTGTTCGTGACAGCGTTCTACTCCTTCCGCATGTACTTCCTGGTCTTCCACGGCAAGGAACGCTGGATGGAGGTCAAGCATGACCATCACCACCACGATGACGAGCACGGTGATGACCATCATCACGGTCTGGGCCCGAATGACAAGCCGCACGAGTCGCCATGGGTGGTTACCCTGCCGTTGACCTTGCTGGCCATTCCATCGGTAGTCATCGGCTTCTTTGCCCTGCACCCGCTGGTTGGTGGCGAGTTCTTCAATGGTGTGATCTACACCAATCTGGAAGCTCACCCGGGTCTGGAAGCTGCGATGCATCATGCCCATGATGCGGTAGCAATGGGTCTGCATGCCTTCGTGACCCTGCCGTTCTGGTTGGCCGCAGCAGGTGTGGCACTGGCTTGGTTCTTCTACATGAAGGCGCCGCATATTCCGGCTGCCATCAAACAGAAGTTCAGCGCGGTACACACGCTGCTCGAGAACAAGTACTACATGGATGAGCTGTACTTCAACGTATTCGCGAAGGGCTCGCGTGCTCTGGGTACCTTCTTCTGGAAGGTCGGCGACATGCTGTTGATTGATGGTCTGATCGTAAACGGTAGTGCACGCCTGGTAGGCTGCTTCTCTAAAGTGGTGCGCAAACTGCAGACAGGTTTCATCTACAGTTACGCCGCCGTGATGATCATTGGCCTCCTGGTGCTGATGACCTACTGGTTCAAGCCGCTGATCCTGCGTTAAGGGTCGGTTACCGGAATCGATATAACATTTAGGTTCTCGATATGTTCGCTAATCCTTTGAGTCTGGTGATCTGGACACCGATCGTGGCAGGCCTGCTGGTGCTTGCTACGGGCGGCGACCAGCGCGCGACGCTGGCGCGCTGGCTGGCGCTGGCTGGTGCGCTGGCCGGTTTCCTGGTGTCACTGCCTTTGTTTACCGATTTCGACAATCTGCATGGTGGCATGCAGTTTGTCGAAAACACCCCGTGGATTACTTCACTGGGCATTAACTACCACCTGGGTGTGGACGGCATCTCGATGCTGTTCATCGTCCTCAACAGCTTTACCACTCTGATGGTGGTGCTGGCTGGTTGGGAAGTGATCCAGAAGCGTACCGCGCAGTACATGGCCGCTTTCCTGATCATGTCCGGCCTGATCAACGGTGCGTTTGCCGCACTGGATGCCATCCTGTTCTATGTCTTCTTTGAAGGCATGCTGATCCCGATGTACCTGATCATCGGTGTCTGGGGTGGTCCACGCCGCGTGTATGCGTCGATCAAGTTCTTCCTGTATACCCTGCTGGGTTCCCTGCTGATGCTGGTAGCGTTCATCTACCTGTATTTCCAGGCTGGCAAGACTTTCGACATTCTGGCGTTCCAGAATCTGAAGCAGATTCCGCTGACAGTTCAGCTGCTGCTGTTTGTTGCCTTCTTCCTGTCGTTTGCCGTGAAAGTGCCGATGTGGCCGGTTCACACCTGGTTGCCGGACGCTCACGTTGAGGCGCCAACTGGTGGCTCCATGGTACTGGCTGCGATCACCCTGAAGATCGGTGCTTACGGCTTCCTGCGTTTTGCTCTCCCTATCGTGCCGGATGCCTCGGTACAGCTGGCACCGATGATGGTGGGCCTGTCGCTGGTTGCGGTGGTGTACATCGGTCTGGTGGCGCTGGTGCAAACCGATATGAAGAAGCTGGTGGCTTACTCTTCGATTTCGCACATGGGCTTCGTGACCCTGGGTCTGTTCCTGTTCACCGGTACCGAGCTGAACGTCTGGGCGGTTGAAGGTGCACTGGTGCAGATGGTTTCGCACGGCTTTGTTTCCGCCGCGATGTTTATGTGTATCGGTGTGATGTATGACCGTGTCCACAGCCGCAATATCGCCGACTACGGTGGTGTGGCGAACAAGATGCCTATCTTCGCTGCCTTCATGATGCTGTTTGCCATGGCCAACTCCGGTCTGCCGGCAACCTCCGGCTTCGTCGGTGAGTTCATGGTGATCATGGGTGCGGTAAAAGTGAACTTCTGGGTTGCTGCCTTGGCTGCAACTACCCTGATTTTCGGTGCCGCCTACACCCTGTGGATGTATAAGCGCGTGATCTTCGGTGATGTCGGTAACGATCATGTTGCCGAGATGCAGGACGTCAACAAGCGTGAATTCCTGATTCTGGCGATTCTGGCACTGACCGTGCTGGGCATGGGTCTGTACCCGGAGCTGTTCGTCCAGAAGATGCACCTGTCCGTGAACGAGCTGATCGCGCATGTTGCGCAGAGCAAGCTGAACTAAGGCCACAAGGAAGACAAAATGACTTTGGCTGATCTCAACCTGATGGTGGCCTTGCCGGAACTGTTCCTGTTCACGGCGCTCTGTGCCATCTTGCTGCTTGATCTGTTTATTTCGGATGCCAAGCGCGGTATTACTTATTCCTTGTCCATCCTGACCCTGCTGGTGACAGCCGGTATCCAGGTAGCGACTTACCAACCTTACGCTACCATTACCTTCAG
Source organism: Vogesella lacus (assembly GCF_979366295.1). NCBI lineage: Bacteria > Pseudomonadati > Pseudomonadota > Betaproteobacteria > Neisseriales > Chromobacteriaceae > Vogesella > Vogesella lacus. The sequence continues at coordinate 224,301 of NZ_CEETQT010000005.1, read as the reverse complement.
TGGCATGTTCATTGACGATCCGTTGTCCGATATCGTCAAGATTGCCATGTATGGCGCAACGGCTTTGGTACTGGTGTATACCCGCCAGTACATGAAGGATCGCGAAATGTATCGCGGCGATTTCTTCACCCTGAGCCTGTTCGCCTTGCTGGGCATGAACCTGATGGTATCCAGCAACAACTTCGTCAGCCTGTATATGGGTCTGGAGTTGCTGTCGCTGTCGCTGTACTCGTTGATCGCGCTGCAGCGTGATTCTGCCCGTGCGGTTGAGGCGGCCATGAAGTACTTTGTACTGGGCGCGCTGGCTTCCGGCCTGCTGCTGTACGGTATGTCCATGGTTTACGGTGCTACCGGTTCGCTGGATATTGCCGCGGTTGCCAAGGCCGTATCTTCGGGTACTGCCAACCACACCCTGCTGGTATTTGGTCTGGTCTTCATCGTTGCCGGCCTGTCGTTCAAGCTGGGCGTGGTGCCGTTCCACATGTGGGTGCCTGACGTTTATCACGGTTCTTCGACTGCGATGACCCTGATGATCGGTGCTGCACCTAAGTTGGCCGCATTCGTTTTCGTTATCCGTATCCTGATTCAGGGTCTGGGCGAAATGGTTGCGGACTGGCAGGGCATGCTGATTATCGTTGCCGCCTTGTCGATGGCTATCGGTAACATCACTGCGATCGCCCAGACCAATCTGAAGCGTATGCTGGCATACTCGACCATCTCGCACATGGGCTTCCTGTTGCTGGGGCTGATTGCCGGTACGCACGAAGGTTATGCGTCCGCACTGTTCTACGTGCTGGTTTACGTACTGACGTCGCTGGCGGCCTTCGGTCTGCTGCTCGGTCTGTCGCGTGCTGGTTTCGAGTGCGAAACACTGGACGACCTGAAAGGCTTGAACAGCCGTAACAGCTGGTATGCCTTCCTGGTACTGCTGGCCATGTTCTCCATGGCAGGCATTCCGCCGCTGGCTGGTTTCTACGCCAAGTTTGCGGTGATCCAGGCTATCGTCAACATCGACCTGATCTGGCTGGCAGTGTTTGCCGTGCTGATGTCGCTGATCGGTGCTTTCTACTACCTGCGTATCGTCAAGCTGGTTTACTTTGATGATGTACAGGACAACAGCCCGATCATGATGTCCGGTGACATGAAGATGGTTCTGTCCATCAATGGCTTGGCATTGCTGGCACTGGGTGTGATGCCGGAACGTTTGGTCGCCATGTGTGTCGAAGCGATGAAACTGTCCCTGAACAGCCTGTAAGGAAAGATTGTGGAAGTCAGCGTTACCGTTCTGTTGTTGCTGTCGCTTATTGCGGCCAACCTGCCGTTTATCAGTAATCGTGTTGCCGGCTTCTGGCAACCCGCTGGTGGCAAGCACTTTGGCTGGCACTTGCTGGAGCTGGTAACGCTGTATCTGCTGCTGGGTGGGCTTGCCTATGTGCTGGAGGGGCGGCATACGCCGCACCATAGCCAGAACTGGCAGTTTTATGTGGTGACTCTGTCCCTGTTTCTGGTCTTCGCGTTTCCCGGTTTTGTCGGGCGCTACTTCTGGAAATCCCGCGGCGTCTGATGACTTCCCGCTCTGCAAACCGCCTGTCAGCCGACAGGCGGTTTTGTTTTGTCCATCGAAAATAGCTGCGGCAACGGTATCTTCTGCCATAATGACGGGGTTCCGGGGAGCGCTGCGAGGCAAGGCCCCAGGCCCGGACTCTTCAAAACGGCGCTCACCTGCTAATTGCGATATTGCCTGCAATATCGCCCAACCCGTGCCGGGCACGGGATGGCGGGTGAGCCGCATCCCTCCCGGCCTTCGTGAAAAGGATGACACGATGGCTGCATTCAACGATTACGTTGTTGCTGATATCAATCTGGCCGATTGGGGCCGCAAAGAACTGAATATCGCCGAAACCGAAATGCCAGGCCTGATGGCCATCCGCGAGGAGTACAAGCATAGCCAGCCGTTGCGCGGTGCACGTATTGCCGGCTCCCTGCACATGACGGTACAGACCGCCGTGCTGATCGAAACCCTGACCGCGCTGGGTGCCGAGGTACGTTGGGCATCGTGCAATATCTTCTCGACCCAGGACCATGCGGCTGCGGCGATTGCTGCGGCCAACATTCCGGTATTCGCCTTCAAGGGCGAGAGCCTGGATGAATACTGGGAATTCAGCCACAAGATCTTCGAATGGCCGGAAAACCAGCCTGCCAACATGATTCTGGATGATGGCGGCGACGCAACCCTGCTGCTGATGCTGGGCAGCAAGGCAGAAAAGGATATCGGCGTCATCGGCCATCCGACCAATGATGAAGAAACTGCGCTGTTTGCCGCGATCAAGCGCTATCTGGCGATTGATCCGCAGTGGTACTCCAAACGTCTGCAACACATCAAGGGCGTGACCGAAGAGACCACCACCGGTGTGCATCGTCTGTATCAGCTGGAAAAAGACGGCCAGCTGCCATTCCCGGCGTTCAACGTTAACGACTCGGTAACCAAGTCCAAGTTCGATAACCTGTATGGCTGCCGTGAGTCGCTGGTAGATGGCATCAAGCGCGCTACCGACGTGATGATTGCCGGCAAGGTTGCTGTCGTATTGGGTTATGGCGATGTGGGCAAGGGCTGCGCGCAGAGCTTGCGCGGTCTGGGCGCAACCGTTTGGGTCACCGAAATCGACCCGATCTGCGCTCTGCAGGCGGCGATGGAAGGCTACCGCGTGGTTCGCATGGATGAAGTTTGCGATCAGGCTGATATCTTCGTCACCACCACCGGCAACGTTGGCGTGATCACTCACGATCACATGGCCCGTATGCGCAATAACGCCATCGTGTGCAATATCGGTCACTTCGACAGCGAAATCGAAGTTGCCAGCCTGCGTCAGTACCAGTGGGAAAACATCAAGCCACAGGTTGATCACATCATTTTCCCGGATGGCAAGCGCATCATCTTGCTGGCCGAAGGTCGTCTGGTGAATCTGGGTTGTGCTACCGGTCATCCGAGCTTCGTGATGTCCAACTCCTTCACCAACCAGGTGCTGGCGCAGATCGAGATCTTCGCAAACGGTGCGCAATACCAGAACAAGGTTTATGTGCTGCCTAAACATCTGGACGAGAAAGTTGCCCGTCTGCATCTTGAGCGTATCGGTGCCCGTCTGACCGAGCTGTCTGATCAGCAGGCTGCATATATCAGCGTGCCGAAAGAAGGCCCATATAAGCCGGCACACTATCGTTATTAATAAAGATTTGTGAAGTGAAAGCGGGCAGGTGGTTAAAATTACCTGCCCGTTTTTTGCGGCCAACCTTGGTCGCAGGCAGCCCTTGTGGCGCTGTTATCGCAGGGATAACCCGAAAACAAAGCAGATCACCATGACAGACCGTAAAACATTCAGCTTCGAGTTCTTCCCGCCGCGCACGCCGGAAGGCATCAGTAAACTGCGTACTACGCGCCAGCAGCTTGCACAGTTCAATCCCGAGTTCTTCTCGGTGACTTTCGGTGCCGGTGGCACCACGCGTGATGGCACACTGTCTACCGTGCTGGAAATCCGCAATGAAGGCTATGCTGCCGCGCCACACTTGTCCTGCATCGGTTCGACCCGCGAGAATATTCGCGCGATTCTCAACGAGTACCGCAATCACGGCATCCGCCATATCGTGGCGCTGCGTGGCGATATGCCGTCAGGCATGGTTGAGGCGGGTGAGTTCCGCTTCGCAAACGAGCTGGTCAGCTTCATCCGTGAAGAACATGGCGATCACTTCCATATCGAAGTGGCTGCTTATCCTGAGTTTCATCCGCAAGCCAAATCGGCCGAAGATGATCTCAACAATTTCGTACGCAAGGCCAAAGCCGGTGCCAACTCGGCGATGACGCAGTATTTCTTCAATGCGGATGCCTATTTCCGCTTTGTTGATGAGGTGCAGTCGCGTGGTGTGGATATCCCTATCGTGCCGGGCATCATGCCGATTGCCAATTTTGGCCAGCTCTGTCGATTCTCGGATATGTGCGGGGCAGAAGTGCCACGCTGGTTACGCCTGCGCATGCAGTCGTATATGGATGACACCGCATCCATTCGTGCGCTGGGTCTAGATGTCGTGACCGAGCTGTGTGACCGTTTGCTGGCCAATGGTGCACCTGGCCTGCATTTCTACACGCTGAATCAGGCGGGCACCGTATCGACCATCTGGCAGCGTCTGGGGCTGTAATCAGTGTATCGGGGGCAGGCTATAGCGATTGCGGCCAAGCTGTTTGGCCAGATGCAGCGCTTGCCTCGCATCATCGATGACTTCTTCGATGCTGTTATGGCGCTGCAGCGAGATGGTTGCCACACCGATACTGATCGTCACAAAAGGGGTGCTGCTGGCCGGATGCGGAATCTGCCAGTGGTACACCTCGTCAACCAGCTGCTGCGCCACGATCTCGGCCTGTTCGCGACCTTTCCCAGGTAAAACCAGCAGAAAGCTTTTGCCGCTGTAACGTACGGCAAGGCCGTTACGGCCATTCTGTTGATTCTCGTCGGCAATTTTTTGCAGGCTTTGCGCAATGCGAACCAGACAGTCATCGCCGGCTGAATTACCGCGGATGCTGTTGAAGGTGCGAAAGTGGTCGATATCTATCAGCAGCACGCTCAGGGCAATCTGGTGGCTGAAAGCCAACTCCAGAAAATGCTTTTTCTCGTTCTGCAATCGCACCGGATTGGCAAGACAGGTCAAACCGTCCTGAAAAGGTAGCACCGACAGCATGTGCTCTGCATCCTGCAAACGGCTTTGCTGGCGACTGATCAGCTCGTGCAGATTGTGGCGCATGCAGAGAGAGCTCAGCAGATTGGCTGTGCTACCTATCAGTGCTTGCTCGGCTTCGTTCCAGTCACGCTCTTCGTGATGCTGGCAAGCCAGCAGTGCATAGTGCCGTCCGGCGATAAAGGTTGGCTGCAAGAACAGGCTCTGAATACCACTTTCGCTCAGTGTCAGAAACTCGCTGTGGCCGTCCGGTGGAAAGTCATTGCGATTACTGATCTTGATAGTTTGTCTGGCTTCGAGCAAAGGCCTGAGCCAGGGCGAGTTGAGAAACAGTCCGGCCTCCACGCCAGATAGGTTGGCTTTCCATATCTCGTCAGCACGTGTCCCGGGCAGCTTGATGAAGTTGATCTGGTCAACATTCAGCAAGCGCTGCAGGCGATGCAGACACTCTTCGATAATCAGCAGGCCGTCTTCATTGTGCAGATTGATCAGCCGTGATGACTGCGCGTGCAGCCACTGCATCTGGCGGCTTAGTAACTCCAGTTCCTGGGTTCTGAGCGTCAGCAGCTCACCCAGCTGTTCGCGCTGCTGTTGCAGTGTGGCCAGCTGTGCCTGCGTCATCAACTCATCCTGCAGTCTGCTCAGGCGTTCGCGATTCAACAGTCTGGCCAGGTTGTTGATTTCACGGTTAGGAAAGTCAAGGCTACTCAGGTCTTCATTGAGCTGACTGCCGATGATTTCAAGCTGCTGGTTGAGCTGCTGTCGCAAAGTCCATTGCAGTACGCCCAAAAGCGTCAGTTGCGCAAAAATACCGGCACATGCCAATGCCAGTGTTTCGAGTAGCAGCTTGTTTATTAGTGCCTGTTTGCCGAGGTAAACCCGTAGCGTGGCGATGGGCCGTTTGCCACTGCGTTCTGAGGCAATCGGGAAGTCGCGGATCAGTTCGTTATGTGTTCGTCCCGCATTTTTGCTACTCAGGCGCTGGCCAAGTGTAGTTTGCAGCTCGACCTTGTTGACGCCATCAAGCCTGGCAATGCTGTCCAGTAACTGCTGGGTATTATTGAGATCCAGATCCCAGATGCTCTGTGCCAGTACGATATTGAATCGTTGTTCTATCAGCTCATGAGTCTGGGCGAGGCGAGCATTAAGTTGCTGCAAGCCGTAGATAAAGTAGGCGCTGCCCGCACAAATGGTTATCAGGGCAATGACCAGAAGCGAGCGAAGGTTGAGCGTTCGGGCCAAGGGCGGGTGGTAGCTAGTCACGGCAGGCTCGGCAGGCTTGAAGAGACTTTATGATAGCTGAAACAAACACCCCCCGCATAACGGGGGGTGTTGGCAGTCTCAAGGATTGAGATGGGCGATCGGCAGTGCGGTCGTTTGCTTGAACTCTTTGAGTACGAAGCTGGATTTGACGTCTTCAACGCCCGGCTGCTGCAGCAGCTCATCCATGACAAAGCGGGAAAAGTGTTGCAGGTCTTCAAAATAAACCTGCAGCAGATAATCCATTTCACCGGTCATTGCGTAGCAGTTCACGACTTCAGGCCAGCGCTGAACGGCATCCATGAAACTTTGCAGATGGGTGTTGCCGCGCTTTTCGAGTGTCACGCGGACAAAGGCCTGCAGGCCGAGGCCGATTTTTGCCGGGTCGAGCAGGGCAACGTACTGGCGGATGACACCAGAGTCTTCCAGTTGCTTCAGGCGACGCAGGCAAGGGGATGGGGATAGTGCAACTTTTTCTGCCAGTTCGACATTGGTCAGACGACCGTTGGCTTGCAGTGCGGCCAACATCTTGATGTCGGTCTTGTCCAGGGAGAAAGCGGACATGATTACTCCTGTTGGGGGTTTGCTCTGGAATTTTGTTTTAAGTTTTGCATTTTCATTGCTCGGGGTTGCAAGAAAATTGCACTCGAGTTTACTGAGATTCCACGCGGGCTGCTAGTGCTTTGTGTCAAACAGGGGGCAATGATGGGCAGAACAAGTCTGCTATTTGCACAGGGTGGGTATCGTGTTGCGTAAGGCAAATGACTAAGATGCAGGGTGTCTACTGATATCTAGGAGGTGAACAATGCATAAAAATGAAACTGTCACACTGACGCTATTTGATTACTTCCGCTCTTCCGCCGCCTATCGTGTCCGGATCACCCTGAACCTCAAGGGCCTGCCTTACCAGTCGCATGCGGTGAATCTCGTCAAGGGCGAGCAACGCAGTCAAGAGCACCTGCAGCGACAGCAGCAGGGGCTGGTGCCGGCGCTGCAAGATGGCGATGCGTGTTTGCAGCAGTCATTGGCAATCTGTGAATATCTGGACGAGCAATATCCCGACACGGCCCGCCTGTTGCCTGGCGATGCGCTGCAAAGAGCGAGGATCCGTGCGGCGGCGCTGTTGATTGCCTGCGACATTCATCCGGTCAACAATTTGCGTATTCTCAATTACCTGAGGGACGAGCTGGCAGTCGATGAAGCCGCGCGTATGCAGTGGTACCGGCATTGGGTAGAGCAGGGATTCCAGGCGCTGGAAAGCATGCTGGCTCCGCATGCTGGGCGTTACTGCTTTGGTGATGAACCGACACTGGCGGACGTCTGTCTGCTGCCACAAGTCTTTAATGCAACGAGATTCAAGGTCGATATGACGCAGTTTCCATTGCTGCAAAAGATTGCTGAGAACCTCGGACAGCTGGAGGCATTTGCGGCCGCGCACCCAAGCCGTCAGCCGGATGCGCAGCCTTGATTTCAAGTTTTTTAAAAAAAGTGCTTGACGCTGTAAATCCTATCTGCTTTAATGCGCACCTCTGATGCAGCACGGCAGTGCAGCGCAAGAAGGCCAATTAGCTCAGTTGGTAGAGCAACGGATTGAAAATCCGTGTGTCCGTGGTTCGATTCCGCGATTGGCCACCACAAAACTTGCCGCTTCAGATTTGGCCAATTAGCTCAGTTGGTAGAGCAACGGATTGAAAATCCGTGTGTCCGTGGTTCGATTCCGCGATTGGCCACCAATTCAACGCCCAGCACATGCTGGGCGTTTTTCATTTCTACGCTTGTCTCTGCACAAGGCTTGTCTGTTGCCATCTGCTACACTGCCTGTCTGTCAAATCATCCGGGCAGCTTGTTTGCCGGCACTCATGAATCTGTTTCGGGTACTTTCCTCCAATGCGCTGGGCCGTGATTTTGTCGTGGGCGACATTCACGGCTGTTTCGATGCCTTGCAAGCCTTACTTGTGCAGGCTGGCTTCGATGAGTCAGTCGACCGGCTGCTTTCGGTTGGCGATCTGGTAGACCGTGGCGCGCAGTCGCGCACGGTGCTGGATTGGCTGGCCAAGCCGTGGTTCTACGCCGTGCGCGGCAATCACGAACAGATGGCCATTGACTATCAGGATGGCAGCGACTGGCAGGAGCGCTATCAGCTCAACGGCGGTGACTGGTTCATGACCTTGCCGGAGGCCGAGCGCGAGCCCTATCGAGCCGCTTTTGCTGCATTGCCGCTGGCGATGATGCTGGCGGTAGGCGAACGTACCGTGGGCATCATTCATGCCGATTGTCCCGAAGATGACTGGCAGGTGCTGCCGCAAAGGTTGGCCGCAGACGATCTGGCACTCTGCAACAATGGCGAGACTCTGCGGCGTGAGTGTACCTGGTCGCGTGAGCGCTTCCGCGGCGAGGCAAGAAACCGCGTGGCTGGCATTGATCTGCTTTGTGTCGGGCATTCTGTGGTGCCACATGCGCGTCAGCGGGATAATGTGTTGTATCTCGATACAGGTCAGGTCTACGACGGTTATCTGAGCATGCTCTGTCTGCAAGACATGTCCTTGCATGTACTGGCGGCTGCCGTGCCGGATGCGGAAGTTGCTGATGCTTGATCTGGAACAAGTTTTTGCTGAAAACTTTCTGTTACTTCAGGCGTCATGAGAATATCGGCAACCTGAGAAACCGCAGCCACCTTGCCCGGGCTGCGTCAAGAAGATAAGGAAAACAGCATGATGAAGAAGATTCTGTTGGTTCTGGATAGCGGCGACGGTGCCGCCGGAGCCCGTGATTACGCACTGGAGCTGGCCAAATCGCACCAGGCTTCCCTGACTGCTCTTGCCCTGATTGATGCTGCACCGCTGCTGGATGGCGAGGCGATGCCGGCTGGCGCTTATGCCTACCGTGCGGCGCGTGATGCCAGCCTGGAGAAGCGCTGGCTGGAAACCGCGCGCAATCTGCTGGACGATGTGCGTGATCGCGCTGGCGAGCTGGCTATCGAGCTGTCTTCGGCGGTTGCCGAAGGTGGCCACCCGGAAGACGAGCTGGCCAAGCATGCACCGCTGCACGATGTACTGGTGGTGGCTACCGAAAGTCATCTCGGCGATGTCGAGCAGGAGCATGACAGCCGCTGGCTGGAAAACTACCTGCTTAATCCGGCGCGCCCATTGTTGCTGTTCTCCCCGGATGTGAAAAAACCGGCCGCCGCGCGTTGTGTGCTGCTGGCCTATGATGGCAGCCCGTGCGCCGCGCGTGCCTTGCAGCAGTTCGTGTTCCTGGGGCTGGCGCATGATTTGCCACGCAAGGTCATCGCCAATCATGCCGATCCGCAAGAGGCCGAGCGTCTGGCGGCAGAGGGTGCAGCCTATCTTGCCAGCCACGGCCTGCCAGCCGAGCCGCTAGCCCTGTCGGCACGTGGCTCCAACTCGCAGATCCTGATCGCCGAGTGTGACAGTCAGGGCGCCGCCTTGCTGGTGATGGGCGCATTCGGTCATAACAGCTGGAAAGAGAAGCTGTTCGGGTCGACTACCCGCACGCTGATGAAGCACAGCCATGTACCGGTGCTGATGTTCCATTGATGTTTTGAGATGATAAAAAGACTGCGGCCAACCTTAGCAAAGTTGGCCGCAGTCTTTTGTATCGTACCGATATCAGCCGGCGAGCTGTTTGAAGAAGTAGCGTGTGGTGTGCAGGCTGCCGTCAGGGCTGGCGGCATAGTTGGGGATGTCACCGGCGTGTTGCCAGCCCCAGCGTGGATAGAGGCGGGCTGCGTGCGAGCCGGCATCGGTATCCAGCACCAGCAGCGTACGGCCATCGGCCTGCGCAGCTTCTTCTGCCACTTGCATCAGCCGTGCGGCAAGGCCCTGGCCGCGGGCTTGCGGATGCACCATCAGCTTCTGGATTTCGGCGCGGTGGCGGCCATTACGCTTGCCGCAAGGGGCCAGCTGGATGCTACCTACGATGCCTGCCTCGTTTATGGCCAGCCAGCAGCGCAACTCCGGGCCAAGGTTGGCCGCAAGGCCTTGCCAGTATTCTTGCGCGCCACGGTCGTCCAGCGTGGCCAGAAAGCCGATTGACGCGCCACCTTGCACGCAGCTTTGCAGCAGCGCTGCCAGTTGTGCCAGATCGGCAGCTTCGCCGACCTGCCATTCGCGGATCCTCATTCGCCGCCCTCCAGTCCGAGTTCCTGAATCTTGCGGGTCAGTGTGTTGCGGCCCCAGCCCAGCAGTTGTGCGGCCTCGACCTTGCGCCCGCCGGTGTGGGCGAGGCCGCTCTGGATGCAGGTGCGCTCGAAGCGCGCGGTCAGGTCATCAATAATGCCGGTTTCGCCGGCCGCCAGGCGCTGGCTGACCTCGCGCGCGAGCAGTGTGCACCAGTCGGCCGTACTGGCGGCTTGCGGCGGTGCGATGCCGGTGTTGCCGGGTATCGGCTGCGAGCTGCTTTCTGCCGTCACTGGCACATCGCGGAACTCGGGCGGCAGATCGCCGAGGTCAACCGTCTGGCCGGGGGCCATCACGGTAATCCACTGACACAGGTTTTCCAGCTGGCGCACATTGCCGGGGAAGGGGTAGTGCTGGATGCGCTGCATCGCCGCCTCTGTCAGGCGCTTGGCTTCCATATCCAGGTTGGCCGCGGTGCGCGACAGGAAGTGGCGTACCAACAGCGGAATATCCTCGCTGCGCTCGCGCAGCGGCGGCAGGCGCAGGCGGATCACGTTCAGGCGGTGAAACAGGTCTTCGCGGAACTTGCCTTGCTTGACGTGTTCTTCGAGGTTTTGGTGGGTGGCGGCAATCACCCGCACATTGGCCTTGACCGGGGTATGACCGCCGACGCGGTAGAAATGGCCATCGGACAGCACGCGCAGCAGGCGGGTCTGCAGCTCGGTCGGCATATCGCCGATTTCATCGAGAAACAGCGTGCCGCCTTCGGCCTCTTCAAAGCGGCCACGCCGGGTGGCGACTGCTCCGGTGAACGCGCCTTTTTCATGGCCGAACAGCTCGGACTCCAGCAGATCGCGCGGAATGGCGGCAGTGTTCAGGGCGATAAACGGTTTGCTGGCGCGTACCGAGTGGCGATGCAGCGCTTCGGCCACACGCTCCTTGCCGGAGCCGGATTCGCCGGTAATCAGCACGGTGACGCTGGATTGCGACAGGCGACCGATGGCGCGGAATACGTCCTGCATGGCGGGGGCCTGGCCCAGCAGCGAGGGCATCGCCTCGTTATTGCCGAGGCTGCTGCCATTGTCGCGGCTCTGGGCGAGTGCCCGTTCGATCAGGGTGACGGCCTGGTCGACATCAAAAGGTTTGGGCAGATATTCGAACGCACCGCCCTGAAAGGCCGCTACGGCCGAATCGAGGTCGGAATGCGCCGTCATGATGATGACCGGCAGATCCGGGTGCTCCTGCCTGACCTTGGCCAGAAACTTCAGGCCGTCAGTGCCGGGCATGCGCACATCGCTGATGATGACGCTGGGTAGCTGATCGTACAGCGCGTTCAGCGCATCATCCGCGCTGGAAAAGCTCTGCCAGCTGATCTGGCTGCGGCTGAGCGATTTTTCCAGCACCCAGCGGATGGCTTTGTCGTCGTCGATGATCCAGACGGATTGGGTCATGGCTTAGCCTTTCTTGTTATGCATCCGGGCCGAAGGGCATCAGGATGTTGAAGCAGGTGTGCCCCTGGCGGGATTCGAATTCGATGATGCCGCCGTGCTGGTGGACAAAAGTCTGCGCCAGCGTCAGGCCGAGGCCGGTGCCATCGGCGCGGCCGGTCACCAGCGGGTAGAACACGTGGTCGCGGATTTCCTCGGGAATGCCGGGGCCGTTGTCGATGATCTGGATATGCAGCGCCAGATTGTGGCGCTTGCGTGCCAGTGTTACCTGACGGGCAACGCGGGTGCGCAGGGTGATCTCGCCTTTGCCATGCATGGCCTGGGCGGCGTTGCGCACGATATTGAGCACGATCTGGATCAGCTGCTCCTTGTCGGCAGCCAGGCCGGGCAGGCTGATATCGTAGTCGCGGCGAATCTGCAGGCCTTGCGGGTACTCGGCCAGCAGGATGCTGCGTACCCGTTCCAGCACTTCGTGGATATTTACATCGCTGGCGATCTGGCGGCGATGCGGGGCCAGCAGGCGATCGACCAGGGTCTGCAGGCGCAGCGCCTCCTCGCGGATCACGCTGGTGTATTCGAGCAATTCCGGCCGGTCGGCGATTTCGTGCTCCAGCAATTGCGCCGCACCCCGGATGCCACCCAGCGGGTTTTTGACTTCATGTGCCAGATTGCGGATCAGCTCGCGGTTGGCTTGTTGTTGCAGCAGCAGACGCTCTTCATTGGCGATACGCAATTGCTGCTCGATCGGGCGCAATTCCAGCAAGGCCAGTCGCGGCGGGCTGTCGATGGGGGTAACAGTCAGGCTGACGTGTAGCGGGCTGCCACTTTCCGGGGCTAGCTCGAGGTCGTGCTCGATATAGCTGCCGGCATGATCGAGCGCCATCTGCACCGCATTACGCAAGGCGCGGGCATCGCGAAACAGGGTGTAGAGGCTGTGGCGCTGCAATTCCTTGCGGCCAACCTTGAGCAGGCTTTCGCAGGCGGGATTGGCGAAGTGCAGTTCGCCATTGCGCTGCACCACCATCACGGGCGTGTCCAGCAACTCCAGTCCGGCGTAACTGGCGGGCGATGAGCTCGGGTTCATATAGGGCATCCGCAATCTTTCCTGTTAGCTAGCAATAAGCGCGCCATGCGCTGATCGGCCTGAGAAAATCAGATTGCCCTATTATGGTGCATATTCATGCACCATGCTTTACTTCGGTGCGTTCTCCATATTCAGCTCGCTTTGCAGTGCTGAAATATTTCGTTCGCGATCGGTGATCTCGTCCTGCAGCTTGCGTTTTTGTGTGGTGTCGGCATTGCTGGCTGCTTGCAAGGCCTTGCGCGCATCGGCCAGTGCCTTTTGCTCGTTGGCCAGCTCGTCCTGCAGGATGCGATTACGGCCGCGGTCGCGGTTGCGCTGGGTCTCGGGTTTGACGCTGGGGATATTGCCGGTGCTTTGCTGGCGCGGTGTGCTGGGCGCTGCTGGCGCAGCAGAAGGATTGGGGCTGCTGTTGGCGATGCCGTTGCCGCCATTGCCACCACCACTGGATGGTGTGACCAGAAAAGGCTTGGCACCCTTGATCGGGATATTGGTAAAGGTCACGCGGCCATCCTTGTCTACATATTTGTAGATGGTATTGGCCTGGGCCGTGCTGATGCCGCTGAGCAGGCAGAGCAGGGCAATCGTGGTGAGAGGGCGGCTGGACATGCCGGAATGATAGCAAACAAACCGGCTGCATTAGCAAGTGCCGGGCTTGGCGCTTTAAGACGGCAAGTCATGTGGCGGGCCAGTCATTGAAAACGCCCGAAGACTGGCATCTTCGGGCGTGTGCTTCACGGGTTTAGAACTGCCAGCTCAGGTCAAGACGGAAGTCGCGGCCAGCCTCAGGGTAGCCCAGCACTTTTTGCTGTGCGCCCTGATAGGCGTAGGTGGCCTGGTCGTAATACGCCTTGTCGAACAGGTTCTTCACGGCAAAATTCACGCGTGGCAGGTTCTTGCCGCTTGGCTTCCAGCTCAGGTAGACATCATGCACGGCATAGCCATCCTTGCGCATGGTGGTGCCGTTGGCCGCCACCGGCTGGTAATCGATGCCTTCGGTCAGACGGCCCTGCCAGCCAAGCTCCAGCTGGTATTGCGGCAGCTGGTAGCCCAGATGCGCAACCCAGGTGCGACCGGTGTAGGTGCCAAGGCCGAGGTCGCCATCGCCGAGCAGACGGCCATTCAGCTTGGGTTTGCTGTGGCTGACATTGAGGCCGGCGCTCAGCTGGCCCAGCTGATAATCGGCAGACAGCTCATAGCCCTTCACCTTGGCGGTGCCGGCATTGTCGCGGCAGACGCCACGCGGCGGGGTGCACAGCAAGGAGGTGACGAAGTTGTCGATACGCTGATTGAAGACGTTGGCCGCAAGCTTCAGGCCGCCACGCTGGTATTGCAGGCCCAGTTCGCTATTGCTGGCTTTTTCCGGGTCAATCTCGCTGGCGTTTTTCCAGCTGGCGATATCCAGCATGAAGGCTTCCTTCAGACCGACGCCGCGCAGTGCACGGGCGTGGCCGCCCTTGAGCTGCCAGTTGTCATTCAGGTCGAAGGTAGCCTGCAGGCTGGGGCTGGCGCCACTGCTACTGAAGTGCTGACCATGATTATCGCGGTAGTCATAGCTGTCAAAACGCAGGCCAGCCGCCAAGGTCAGTGGCGAGAAGCTGAGCACCGCCTCGGTGTAGCCGCCCAGCACGCTGGCGCGTTCATGGCCGCTGCCGGTGTTGTTTTGCGAATTGCTGATCTGGCGGGCGCGCGACTCGTCTTCGCGCCAGTTCAGGCCGTAGCGCAGCAAGTGCTCGCCGAGACTGGACTTCAAATTGATATCCAGACCGTGGGTGCGCAGCGATTCGCCATAGTTGCGGCCAACCTTGCTGGTGCGATCGCTATCGACAGCCGAGCGATGCAGCAGCACTTCGGCCTTGTCGATAGCGCCAAGACCAAGCGCCTGGTAGCGGATGCTGCTGGTGTCGCGCAGCTGGCTCTGCGGAATCGGGTCATTCGGCACCACCGGATGGAAGAAACCCACCATATTGGCGCGGGCATTACGGATACCGTGTTCGTCGCTGTGCTGGTAATTGAATTGCAGCGATTGCTTGTTGGCCAGTGGCACGCCGAGCTTGAACAGCACATTGTCCATATTGCTGTCGGACTCGTTCAGGCGCTGGCCATTGCCGTCCTTGTAGTAGTCCTGTTGCTGACGGCTGAGGCTGAACAGCAGGTCGCTGCCGTTATCCAGCACACCAAAGGCGCTGGCATTGCTGCGCCAGCCCTTGTTGCTGGAAACACCTAGGCCGACGATGGCGCCGCTGCGTTCATCGGCGCGCAGCAGATCACGCGCGCTGACGGTTTCGAGGCGCATCGCACCGGCCAGTGCACCCGGGCCGGCACTGGCCGAGGCCGTGCCTTTTTCGACTTCGACTTTTTTCAGCAGCAGCGGATCTATCATCAGCGCCGTCTGGTGATGGTAGATCTTGCCATTGTGAAAGGCGCCATCGATGGTCATGTTCAGCAGCGACTCTTCAAGGCCGCGGATATAGACCTTTTGCGCCACCGGATTGCCGCCGCCGCCGATGCTGATGGCGCTGTCGCTGTTGTAGATGTCCTGCAGGTCCTGTGCCTGTTGCTTGGCCAGGGTTTCCTGATTGATGGTCTGGTCCTGGGTAGGTGTGGCGGTGACGCGGATGGTCGGCAATTCGGCGGCATGGCTCGCGTAAGGCAGGGTGGCCAACAGGATGGCGAGTAGCGTCGGGCGGAACGGTGTTTGGCGCATGGGCGGCTTTCGGTCTGGTGTGCTTGTTTGTTAATGAGAATTTATCTCATTATTTTCCAGTGAAATACCGGTCATGGCCTTTGCGCAAAGGCTAGCCAGTTTTGCCCGAGAGGCAAAATGCTGGTGAGCAGGCATGAAAAAACCCGCAAGCCGAAGCTTGCGGGTTCGCAGCGTACGCGGGTCGAATCGCTTACAGGCTGTAGTACATCGCGAATTCTACCGGGTGGGTAGTCATGCGAGTCAGGTTGACTTCTTTCATCTTCAGTTCGATGAAAGCGTCAATCCATTCATTGGAGAACACGCCGCCACGGGTCAGGAACTCGCGGTCTGCGTCCAGAGCGGCCAGCGCTTCATCCAGCGACGCGCACA
Organism: Vogesella lacus; assembly: GCF_979366295.1. NCBI lineage: Bacteria > Pseudomonadati > Pseudomonadota > Betaproteobacteria > Neisseriales > Chromobacteriaceae > Vogesella > Vogesella lacus. The sequence continues at coordinate 208,575 of NZ_CEETQT010000005.1, read as the reverse complement.
CGGTCGGGATCAGCTTGTCTTCTTCTGGTGGCAGGTCGTACAGGTTCTTGTCGGCAGCATCGCCCGGGTGGATCTTGTTCTGGATACCGTCCAGACCCGCCATCAGCAGGGCGGCAAAGCACAGGTACGGGTTAGCCAGCGGATCCGGGAAACGTGCCTCGATACGACGGCCTTTCGGGTTGGCCACGTGCGGGATACGGATGGAAGCGGAACGGTTCTTGGCGGAGTAAGCCAGTTTAACCGGTGCTTCGTAGTGCGGAACCAGACGCTTGTAGGAGTTGGTGCCCGGGTTGGTGATGGCGTTCAGGGCCTTGGCGTGCTTGATGATACCGCCGATGTAGTACAGGGCAGTGTCAGACAGGCCGGCGTAGCCGTCGCCAGCAAACAGGTTCTTGCCGTCTTTCCAGATCGACTGGTGAACGTGCATGCCGGAACCGTTGTCGCCAACGATAGGCTTCGGCATGAAGGTCGCGGTCTTGCCGTAGCTGTGAGCTACGTTGTGTACCACGTACTTCAGGATCTGGGTCCAGTCAGCGCGCTGGGTCAGGGTGCTGAACTTGGTGCCGATTTCGTTCTGGCCGGCGGTAGCCACTTCGTGGTGGTGAACTTCAACCGGTACGCCCAGTTCTTCCAGCAGCAGCACCATGGCCGAGCGGATGTCTTGGGACGAATCAACCGGCGGAACCGGGAAGTAGCCGCCTTTTACGCCAGGACGGTGACCGGTGTTGCCACCTTCGAACTCTTCAGCGGAGGCCCAGGCAGCTTCTTCTGCCTTGATCTTCACGAAGCAGCCGGACATGTCGGTGCCCCAGGTGATGCTGTCGAAGATGAAGAATTCTGGCTCCGGGCCGAAGTAGGCGGTATCACCAATACCGGAAGCCTTCAGGTAGGCTTCGGCGCGCTTGGCTACGGAACGTGGGCAGCGGTCGTAACCCTTGCCATCGGCCGGGTCGATCACGTCGCAGCTCATGAATACGGTTGGCTCGTCGAAGAACGGATCGATCTTGGCGGTTGCCGGATCAGCGATCAGCAGCATGTCGGAGGCTTGAATGCCTTTCCAGCCAGCGATGGAGGAACCATCGAACGCGTGGCCGTTTTCGAACCATGCGTCGGCATCGCTCAGCAGAACGTGAGCCGGAATGGTGACGTGCTGTTCTTTACCCATTGTGTCGGTAAAGCGCAGGTCTACGAATTTAACGTCGTTTTCGGTAATGAGCTTGACTACGTCTGCAACCGCCATGGTGTTCTCCTGTAGAGCGACAAGGTGCATCAATGTGTGATGACGCAAATTTCAGTGTGCTACGTCTAGCATGAAGTGTGCCAGCTCGTGGCGCGGGAAATCCTGGGCTATTTTGCCATATTTGCCATGACAGGCACGTGGCATTTGCTGTCTGGTATGCCCATATTTGGTGCTTGCGCACTCAATTGGTGCTTTTGCTTGGTCTTGCACCATGCTGGGGCTTGATTCGGGCTGATGACAGCCGTCAGACGCTGTATTAAGGTAGGGTGATATCCAAAACCAGACGGGAAACGAAGATGGCAAACGAACTGATCTTGCAGCAAGCAGCGCAGCGTGGTGAACAACAGGGCATCAGCTACGCCGGTCTGTTGACCCCGGCCGAAGCCTGGCAGCTGAAGAGCGCGCGCGAGGACGTGGTGATTGTCGATGTGCGCAGCGCGGCAGAGTGGCAGTTCGTCGGCGTGGTGCCGGATGCCTTGCGTATCGAGTTGCGCAGTTTCCCGGGTATGGTGCCGAATCAGGCTTTTGTCCAGCAGCTGCAACAACAGGTGGCCAGTGACAAGACGGTCTTGTTTCTGTGCCGCTCCGGTGCGCGTTCGGACGAGGCTGCAAGGTTGGCCGCAGCGGCGGGTTATTCACATGCCTACAACATTCTTGAAGGCTTTGAGGGTGACCGTGACGAGGCGCAGCATCGCGGCAATCTGACCGGCTGGAAAGCGGCTGGCCTGCCGTGGATTCAGGGCTGACTTGCAGTTTGCGCTGCCTGAAGGCAAAGTGTGCAGACGTCCATAGAGGCAGCAACCTGCTAGGTCCGCAATTTTCTGTTTGGGAAGAAGTGAATCATGACTGATCGTTACGCCGTCATCGGCAATCCGGTTTCGCACAGCCAATCGCCATTCATTCATGCCGAGTTTGCTGCTGCCAGCCAGCAACAGCTGCAATACGAGAAGCTGTTTGCCGAGCTCGACAAGTTTGATGAGGTTGTCAAAGGCTTTGTCGCTGCAGGCGGCAAGGGGCTGAATGTCACCCTGCCGTTCAAGGGTGATGCCTTCAAGCTGGCGGATGAAGTCAGCGACAACGCCAGGTTGGCCGCAGCCGTGAACACCCTGAGCTTCCGCGATGGCAAGATCTACGGTGACAACACCGATGGCATCGGTCTGGTGCGCGATATTGTCGAGAATATGGATGCACCGATTGCCGGCAAGCGCGTGTTGCTGCTGGGTGCCGGTGGTGCCGTGCGTGGCGTATTGCCTAGCCTGATGGCCGAGCAGCCTGCCAGCATGACGATTGCCAATCGCACCGTCAGCAAGGCGCAGGATCTGGCCACGCAGTTTGCCGAACTGGGCGAGATTGCAGCCGTTTCTTACGATGCATTGGCAGGTCAGCAGTTTGATATCGTGATCAACGGTACCTCCACCAGCCTGTCCGGCGAGTTGCCACCGATCCCTGCTGGCATCTTTGCCCCCAAGGCGCTGGCCTATGACATGGTTTACAGCCGTGGCCTGACACCGTTCCTGCGCCGTGCACAAAGCGAGCAGGCAGCGATGCTGGCTGATGGTCTGGGCATGCTGGTCGAGCAGGCGGCAGAATCCTTCCGCATCTGGCGCGGTGTGCAGCCGGCAACGCGCAAGGTTACCAATATGCTGCGCGAGGTACTGGCCTGAGCATGCGCTGGTTTCTGCGTATCGGAGCGGTCGTTCTGACCGCTCTTTTTTTGTACTACTTGTGGATCTTCGGTCATATCGTCTACTGGCGGCATGCCAATCCTGACAGCAGCGCCTTCATGGATACCCAGCTGGCCAAGTTGCAGGAAGACAATCCTGATGCCGAGCTCAAGCATAGCTGGGTGCCTTACGACCGGATTTCGGCCAATCTCAAGCGTGCGGTGATCGCAGCCGAGGATGCCAAGTTTGCCGATCACGAAGGTTTTGACTGGGATGGCATCGAGGCCGCGTTCGAGAAGAATCTCAAACAGGGGCGTATCGTGGCTGGTGGCTCGACCATCAGTCAGCAGCTGGCCAAGAATCTGTTCTTGTCCAGCAAGAAAACCCCGTGGCGCAAGATAGACGAAGCGGTGATTACCGTGATGCTGGAGGCGGTGATGGACAAGCGCCGCATCTTCGAGATCTACCTGAACGTGATCGAGTGGGGCAATGGCGTGTTCGGGGCCGAAGCGGCAGCGCGACACTATTACCGGACTTCTGCGGCCAACCTTGGTCGTGGCCAGGCTGCCAAGCTGGCCGCCATGGTGCCCAACCCGCGTTTCTACGATAAAAACCGCAATGCAACCGGCTTGCAACGCAAGACGCGTATCATCCAGCGACGTATGGGTATGGCCGAGCTGCCCTGAGCCGTTTCACAAGGCCAGCCACTGGCTGGCCTTCGCCTGCCCATGCTACAATTTCATTCTCTTTTCGTATCGCCCGTCAGACGGGCAAAAACGTATGGACTTACCCAGTTACCCCTTTCTGATTCGTTTTTCTGGCCGCGCGCCAGCACAATAATACCCCGCCTGTGACCGGTGCTTGCTCCCGCCCAGGCGGCAGGAGCCATGCATGACGGTTATCGATAAAAAACAGCCAACCGATCGTCTGCAAGATAACCTCGCTCAGGTACAGCGCCTGATCGAGCGTCAGCGGTTGATTGAAGACCTGGTTCATCGCCAGGAAATGCCTCGCCACGACCTGGTCGAGTCTCTCGTTCACAAACAGAATCTGGCCGAGCTGGAAACCAAGCTCGAACAGCTGCATCCGGCGGATATCGCCTACATCCTTGAAGCACTGCCGCTGGACGACCGCCTGCTGGTGTGGGATCTGGTCGATAGTGAGGATGAAGGCGATATCCTGCTGGAAGTCTCCGATGCGGTGCGCGAATCGCTGATCGAGGCGATGGACCAGCACGAGCTGGTAGCCGCGGCCGAGCAGCTAGACGCTGACGAACTGGCTGACCTTGCCCCTGACTTGCCACGCCATGTGGTGTACGAAGTCATGGGCAGCCTCGACGAAGAAGAGCGGCAACAGCTGCAGTCGGCTCTGTCTTACCAGGAAGATCAGGTCGGTGCCCTGATGGACTACGAGCTGGTGCGCGTACGTCCGGATGTCAGTTGCGAGGTGGTGCTGCGTTATCTGCGCCGCTTCGACGAGCTGCCCAGCCATACCGACAAGATTTTCGTGGTCGACGAGGATGACGTGCTCAAGGGTGTCCTGCCTATCCGCAAGCTGCTGGTGTCAGACCCGGAGGCTGAAGTTGCCGAAGTGATGGCGACCGAGGTGGTGAGCTTTCATCCTGAAGAAGAGGCTGCCGATGCGGCGCTGGCGTTCGAGCGTTATGACCTGGTAACCGCGCCGGTGATCGACGAGCAGGGCAAGCTGATCGGCCGCCTGACGGTCGACGAGATGGTCGACGTGATTCGTGAAGAGTCCGAAACCGAAGTACTGAATCTGGCCGGTCTGAAGGAAGAGGAAGACCTGTTCGCCCCGGTGATCGATTCGGTACGCAACCGCTGGGCCTGGCTGGCCATCAATCTGTGTACCGCCTTTATCGCCAGCCGGGTAATTGGCGCATTTGAAGGCTCGATCGAAAAACTGGTGGCGCTGGCGGCCCTGATGCCGATCGTGGCCGGTATCGGTGGGAACTCGGGTAATCAAACCATTACCATGATTGTGCGCGCGCTGGCGATGGGCCAGTTGCAGCCGGGCCAGATGCAGCGTCTGTGGCGCAAGGAACTGGGTGTCAGCATTATCAATGGCCTGATTTGGGGTGGGGCGCTCGCAGTGCTGGCGTGGCTGCTGTATGGCAGCTTCTCGTTGGGGCTGGTGATGTTGGCCGCAACCACGCTGAACCTGATGCTGGCGGCCAGTATGGGGGTGCTGATTCCGACCATGATGGAGCGATTCGGCAAGGATCCGGCCGTAGGCTCCAGCGTGCTGATCACGGCCTGTACCGACTCCGGCGGCTTTTTCATTTTCCTGGGCCTTGCCAGCCTGTTTCTTCTATAGATCATGCCTAGCTATCAACAAGCACTCATGCAGTTTTCGCTGCCGCGCCTGGAGGCGCGGCTTTTGCTTTGTCAGGTCAGCGGCAAGAGTCATGCTGGTCTGGTGTCCGCCAGCCATGACGAGATGCCGCCAGCACAGTGGGAGGTTTATGCTGCGCTAGCGCAGCAGCGTCTTGCAGGTCTGCCGATCGCCTATCTGCTGGGTGAGCGCGAGTTTTATGGCCGGGTGTTTGAGGTCTGTCCGGATGTGCTGATTCCGCGGCCGGAAACCGAACATCTGATCGAGCAGGCCTTGCAAAGGCTGGATCGCTCGCAGCACTTGCGTGTACTAGATCTCGGCACCGGCAGTGGTGCGATTGCTGTCACGCTGGCGCTGGAGGCCCCAGCCTGGCAGGTACATGCGGTAGATTTGTCCAGCGCGGCACTGGCGCAGGCAGCACGCAATGCGGCCAAGCTGGGGGCGCAGGTGCAATTTCATCAGGGCAGCTGGTACCAGGCCTTGCCTGATGCCTCGGCCCGTTTTGCGCTGATTGTCAGCAATCCGCCGTATATCGAGGCGCAGGATCACCATCTGGGAGAGGGGGATGTGCGTTTCGAGCCTCGCATGGCACTTACCGACGAGGCGGATGGCCTGGCTTGCCTGCGTGAAATCATTGCCGGCGCTGCCAATCATCTGTTAACGCAGGGCTGGCTGATGCTGGAGCATGGCTATGATCAGGGGCCGGCTTGTCGCGAATTATTGTTGGCCGCAGGCTTTGTTGCCGTCGAAACGATCGTCGATCTGGCTGGGAATGACCGTGTGAGTCTGGGGCGTTTGCCATGAGCAGGCTAATGTTGCCGCTCTTGTTGTTTGCAGCGTTGCTGTTGTGGCTGGCGGGTAGTAATCAGGCGATTTTTCTGACGCTGCATCATGAATTGCAGGTGTTACCCGGGGTTTTCTGGCGACTGGCGAGTATTCCCGGTGAGCCGATTTTTGCTGTGGCAGTGCTGCTTGGTCTGTCGCTAGTGAGGCGGGGTGGTAGCGTTGCGGAAATCTTGCTGGCCGTGCTGGCCATTCTCGCCAGTGTGCTGCTGAAGGATTGGTTTGATGTGCTTCGCCCACCTCTGGCCCTGCCAGCTGGTAGTGTCAATCTGCTGGATGTTTTGCCGGTAAACGAGTCTTTTCCGTCCGGCCATGCCATTTTTTCTGCAGTGATGTTGGCCGCAGTGGCAAAGCACTATCCAAACTTAAGATATTTGGCTTCGGGATGGTTGTGGATGGTCTTGCTGTCGAGAGTCGCCATTGGCGTGCACTGGCCGCTGGATGTGCTGGCAGGTGGGGCGCTCGGCTTGTCCTTGGCCCTGATGGTGTATCGCAAGAAATGGCAGCCATTGGCTGCGAGAATGCAAGCAAGGCTGGCTGTCGGTTTTGCCGTGGTGCTGGCAGGATGGCTGCTGGTGAAGTTGCGCTCGGGTGTGCCGAATGAGGCGTATGTGCTGTTTTGTATTGCGGTGGCGGCGATGATTGCGATGCTGGGATTGGCAGGTACTCGCAACGCGAAACCTGCCAATCAGGACTAGCGCGGCTTAGTGGTGATGGCCGTGCTCGCCATGGGCATGGCCATGGGCAACTTCGTCAGCAGTAGCGGCGCGAACTTCGGCAACTTTGGCTTCGAAGCGGATGGTCAGGCCAGCCAGTGGATGATTGCCATCCAGTACAGCTTTGCCATCGGCAACGTCGGTGACGCGGAACAGGATGATGTCGCCGGTTTCCGGATCATCAGCTTCGAACATCATGCCGACTTCAACTTCGTCCGGCAGAACATCCAGCGGCTCGACACGGATCAGTTCTTCTTCCGGATCGCCGAAAGCATCGTCCGGGGTCATGGTAACCGAGATGCTGTCGCCAACATCTTTGCCATGCAGGGCTTCTTCAACCAGCGGGAAAATGCCATCGTAGCCGCCATGCAGGTAGGCAATAGGCTCTTCGGTCTTGTCCAGCAGGTTGTTGTCGGCATCGAACATTTCGTAGTGCAGGGTCACTACCGAGTTTTTAACGATAGGCATGAAAAATTACCGTATTGAATGGATTGAAACGACAGGTATTAGTGCTGCATCAAGCCTTATCTGAAGATTTTCTCCATAATCGGCTCCAGCACGTACCGTGCATTGTAAACCATTGCAGTTTGTCTTACTGAGAATCTGGAAATGAACGCTGTCGAACTACTGGGCGGGATGTCCGCCGAAACTTTTCTGCGCGACTACTGGCACAAGAAGCCTTTACTGATCAAGGGTGCTTTGCGTGATGTGGGCGAGCCTATGGATTTTGATCGCCTCGTCGAGCTGTCGCGCAGCGAGGACGTTGAATCCAGACTGATCGAATACCGCAATGGCAAGTGGTCGCTGGAGCGCGGTCCATTCCGGGCCGGCCGTCTGCGTCGTCTGCCAGAGTCGGATTGGACCATACTCGTGCAGAACGTTAACCATCATGTGCCGCATATCGCCGATATCCTGTGGCGATTCAATTTCATGCCATATGCGCGACTGGATGATCTAATGATCAGTTATGCGCCACCGGGTGGAACTGTTGGCCCGCACTTTGACTCTTACGACGTATTCCTGCTGCAGGTAGGTGGTAGCAAGCGCTGGCAGATTTCTTCGCAAAAAGACGAAGACTTCATTGAGGATGCGCCAATCAAGGTGCTCAAGCATTTTGATGTGGAAGAGGAGTTTGTCCTCGAGCATGGTGACATGCTTTACCTGCCGCCGATGTACGCACATTATGGCGTGGCACTTGAGCCGGGAATGACTTATTCGATCGGTTTTCGGGCGCCGTCAAGCCAGGAGCTGGCTACCGAGTTTCTGGTTTATATGCAGGACAGAATCTGTATTGACGGGCGTTATGCGGATCCTGATCTTGCTACTCAGCAAGAGCCGGCAAGAATCGGTCAGGACATGGTCAAGCAGGTGGCCGGGATGCTCAACAAGATTCAGTGGGACGAAAAGCTGGTTGCCGACTTCCTTGGTCATTATCTGACAGAGCCCAAGCCTCATGTTTTCTATGAGGGGAGTGAGGATGAGCTGGATGATGAGGAGTTTGCGGAGCAGGTGAGAGCATGCGGCGTTGCTTTGGATTTGAAGAGCCTGATTCTTTATTCCGATGGAATGCTGTACTGCAACGGAGAGCGGCTGGAGGTGTCTGCTCAAGATGTCGTGCAGTGGCAACAGCTTGCCAATGAACGTCACCTGGCTGCTGGACTGGTTTCCGACGCGATGATTCCTTTATTGTTAGAGGGTTATCACGCAGGCTGGTGGCATGTCGCCAAGTAAATAGTAAAAAATACCGCGGGCGGCTTGCGGGCTTGTCAATAAATGCGTATATTGTTTTGGCTCTAATTAAAGTCAAGCACTGTCTTTTTGTTGCAACGCGAAAGACTGTCCGCGCTCACTCGCAATATTTTATGGTTTTACCTCTTTTCAGCAAATTTTTTCATGCTACAATTTGCGAACTGATTAGTACTGCACTACTTTCCTCATTTTACAAATTTCACTTGAGAAGGTAGTGTTTCAGACAAATTGTTCAACACTTGCTTTCAAAGGTATTTACAAATGAAACAGTCGCTCCTCGTTGCTGCTCTGCTGGCCGTTGCTCTGTCTGCTTGCGGCAAGAAAGAAGAAGCCGCTCCGGTTGAAGCTTCCGCTCCTGCCGTTGAAGCTTCCGCTCCGGCTATCGTTGAAGCTTCCGCTCCGGCCGTTGATGCTTCCGCAGCTGACGCTTCCGCTCCTGCTGCTTCCGCTGCTCAGTAATTTACTGATCGGTAGAAACAAAAAGCCCGCTTCGGTGGGCTTTTTGTTTGGTAGTTAGTTTTATATAAAAATAAAGCCAACCATTTCGTGGTCGGCTTTATTTTTTATTGCAGCTCGCTAATCAGTTTTTGCAAGATATTGTTCTTTTCTGCTTGGCTTAAGGCTTGGCCCTTGCTGGATTGAACATCAATGCTGGTTAGATTGTTTGCGCTCTGCAATTGGATGCGCATGCTCTCCTGCGGGAGTTTGCCGGTACTGGCTGGTTTGTCTTTCCAGAAAGCCAGCGATGACAGTATGCCGTTGCTTTCGCTTTCAGGCTTGCTGCTTTCATCCTTGAGCGGGCTGATATAGTAAATGCCCAGTGTGCGATCTCTGTCTACGATGGCAAAGCCTTGGCGCTCAAGCGCGAGGCCAATACGGCGCCAGCTGCGTTCAAAGTCGTCAGCAACAACCAGCTTGCCATTCTCAAGCTTGACGGTATTGGCCTTGGTTTGCTGGCTCAGGCTCTGGCGAGCGCTTTCGGTTGCAGTGGCTTGATCCATGCCGAGTCGAACCAGGAAGCGTGCCAGGAAGGTAGCCTCAAGCTCCGGATCGGCTGGACGGGGCTGCCAGCGAGTTTCTTCGCGCCCTTCCTTGGTGTAGATCTCGTACATGCCGCGGTGGGTGAAGAATACGTCAGTGCCGGTGCCGCTTTGTTCCAGGCGAATGCGGAAGCGGTCACGTTCTGGAGTGGACATCACGGAGCCAAGGCCCACGCTTTCCAGCAGATTGCGCAAGGGATCGGCACCCAGCTTGGCGCGGTTTTCTGCCCAGTCTGTTTCCATCAGGCCCGCATCTGGCTCTTCATTCTGGATGACGAAGCCATTGTCTTGCCAGAAGGCCTTCAGTAAGGGCCAAACCTCGGCTGGGGACTTGCCCTCGACTCGGATCCAGCGCTGGCTACCTGCGCGCTCGATTTTGGCGCTGGCTTTCTGGTCCGCAGTGATCACGGCGTTGGCCGCAACCTTGCTGTTCAGGCCGGCTGCAGCATTCGGCAGCGGGTAGCGATCTTGCTGACTGGGATTGGTCAGGTCGGGCGGAACTTCCAGGCTTTTGGCTGCTGGTTTGGTGTCGGACTGATAGTTGGCCGCAACCAGTTCTTTGCTGCCGGTTGCGCAACCGGTAATGAATGTGGCGGTCAGCAGACCCAGCAGCACGGTTTTGTTGAACGGGGCTTTCACGATTTAGAGTACCTCGGCTTGCTTCATGGCGGCCTCGACGATGCCGTGGTTGGCCTCACTCAGTGCGATCAGTGGCAGGCGAATACCGCTTGGCATCAGACCCAGGCGAGTCAGTGCCCATTTTGCCGGCACCGGATTCGGCTCGATAAACAGATGTTTGTGCAAGCCCTGCAGTTTGTCATTCAGTTCGCGAGCCAAGGCGATGTTGCCGCTCAGTGCGGCTTTACACATCTGACTCATCAGGAGTGGCGCAACATTTGATGTAACGGAGATAACACCATGGCCACCGCACAGCATGAAAGCCATGCCAGTCGGGTCGTCACCAGAATAAAGACCAAATTGAGCCGGAGCGCGCTTGAACAGGTCGCATGCTCTGCCAATGTCACCGGTTGCATCTTTCAGGCCGACGATATTGTCGATTTCGCTCAGGCGCAGCACGGTATCGTTGCTCATGTCGGCAACGGTGCGACCTGGCACGTTATAAAGGATGACTGGCAGGTCTACGCTTTCCGCAATCTTGCGGTAATGCTGGTAGATGCCTTCCTGGGTTGGTTTGTTGTAGTAAGGAACAACCGACAGGGAGTGGCTGGCGCCTGCAGTTTTGGCCAGCGCGGCCAACTCGACTGCTTCGGCAGTAGAGTTGCCGCCGGTGCCGGCGACTACAGTGATGCGGCCTGCCGCGTGCTCGGCAACGGCCTTGACCACGGCAATGTGTTCTTCTACATCAAGGGTGGCGGACTCACCGGTGGTACCTACGGCGACAATGCCATCAGTACCGTTATCAATGTGGAAATCCACCAGTCGCTTCAGGGATTCGAAATCGACCTGGCCGTCCTCGAACATCGGAGTGACGAGCGCTACGAGGCTACCGGTAAGCATAAGATCTGCCTATTCTTGTTTAAGGGTCAAATGGATGGCAACGATTGTAACGGAAATCATGTGGGCTAGGGCAAGCAAAGATGCTGCTTGGGCAAAGCGCTGATTACATGGACTTTTGTGGTAAAATGCCGGGTTTTCCGGTACGGATTGTGACTGGTTTGGGGATTACCAAGTGATTACGACAAGCAATATAACCATGCAGTTCGGCGTCAAGCCGCTGTTCGAGAAGGTCTCCGTCAAGTTCGGGGAAGGTAACCGTTACGGTTTGATCGGTGCAAACGGCTCCGGCAAATCGACTTTCATGAAGATTCTCGGTGGCGATCTGGAGCAGTCCAGCGGCGAAGTGGCGATCGAGAATGGTTTGCGCCTGGGTAAGCTGCGCCAGGATCAGTTTGCTTACGAAGACCAGCGTGTCATTGATGTAGTGTTGCAAGGTCATGTCGAGATGTGGGCCGCCATGAGCGAGCGCGATGCGATTTATGCCAATCTCGAAGCGACTGAAGACGACTACATGCGTGCGGCCGACCTGGAGGCCAAGTTTGCAGAATACGACGGCTATACGGCTGAGTCGCGTGCAGGCGAGCTGTTGATGGGCGTGGGTATTCCTGTCGATCAGCATTTCGGCCCGATGAGCGAAGTGGCGCCAGGCTGGAAGCTGCGAGTGTTGCTGGCGCAGGCGCTGTTCTCCAACCCGGACATCCTGTTGCTGGACGAACCGACCAACAACCTGGACATCAACACCATTCGCTGGCTGGAGCATGTGCTGAACGAGCGCAACTCCACCATGATCATCATTTCGCACGACCGACATTTCCTGAACTCGGTCTGCACCCACATGGCTGATCTGGACTACAACACCATCCGTATCTACCCGGGTAGTTACGATGACTACATGATTGCGTCCGCGCAGGCCCGTGAGCGTCAATTGTCGTCCAACAGCAAGGCCAAAGAGCGCATCCAGGAACTGCAGGAATTTGCAGCCCGCTTCTCTGCCAATAAGTCGAAAGCCCGTCAGGCGACTTCCCGTCTGAAGCAGGTGGACAAGCTGAAGTCCGAGATGGTCGAGGTGAAGCCATCCAGCCGTCAGAGCCCGTTCATCCGCTTTGAAATGGATGACAAGTTCAAGCTGCATCGTCAGGCGGTCGAAGTGGCTGGCTTGAACAAGGCTTACGAGAAGAAGGTATTGCTGAAAGATCTGAGCTTTATTCTCGAAGCCGGTGCGCGTCTGGCAATTATTGGTCCTAACGGTGCCGGTAAGTCTACGCTGGTCAAGCTGCTGGCTGGCGCATTCGAGACCTCTATGGCGGAAGGTATTACCGCAGACAGCGGTGCGATCAAGTGGGCGGAAAAGGCGCAGATCGGTTATTTTGCCCAGGATCACGAAGCCGATTTTGACTCCGACATGACCTTGACCGAGTGGATGCGCGAGTGGGGTCAGGAAGGTGATGACGAGCAGGTGATTCGCGGTACGCTGGGGCGCTTGCTGTTTGGCAGCAATGATGTCGATAAAGCCGTGCGTGTTTTGTCCGGTGGCGAAAAGGGCCGCATGCTGTACGGCAAGCTGATCCTGCAGAAGCCGAACGTGATGATCATGGACGAGCCGACCAACCATATGGATATGGAGTCGATCGAAGCCTTGAATATGGCGCTGGAGAAATACAAAGGCACCCTGATCTTTGTTTCTCATGACCGTCAGTTTGTCAGCTCTCTGGCGACGCACGTGATCGAACTGGACGGCAACGGTGGCTTTGACTACTACACCGGTAATTACGAAGATTACCTGGCGAGCAAGGGTCTCGAGTAAGTCGACCTTCCGAAAAAAACAGGCAGCCTAGGCTGCCTGTTTTTTTTTGCCACAGCAGTTGCCGTTAACGTCAGAGGCTAGAGTCATTGCTTTACCTTTGCGGCAGCCATGCGCTATATTGCAGCGCAAGGTGTTGTGCATTGCATCAGCAGATTGTGCATTGCAGATATTGTGCTTCGCCCGAATAAAAAGAACAGGGACGCTAATCCCGTGACCGATGGGGGATGTCCAGTCTAATCATTGGGTTGTCCGCAACCTCGCAGAAGGAAATATCATGCGCTTGAAAGGTAAAGTCTCCATCATTACTGGTGGTGCCAGTGGTATCGGTAAAGCTACAGCAGAGAAGTTTGTCAAAGAAGGGGCGATTGTTGCGGTTTGTGACCTCAATCTCGAGACTGTGAATGCAGTTGTCGCAGAGTTGCAGGCTGCTGGCGGCGAGGCAGTGGGCTATCAGGTCGATGTTACCAACAAGGCACAGATCGCCGATATGGTTGGTGACCTGAAGACGCGCTTTGGTCGCATCGATGTACTGGTCAACAATGCCGGCATCGTGATGGATGCCCAGCTGATGAAAATGACCGAAGACCAGTTTGACAAGGTCGTCGACATCAACCTGAAGGGGGTTTACAACTGTGCCCGTGCCGTGGTCGATACCATGGTTGAGCAAGGTTCTGGCGTAATCCTGAATGCTTCTTCCGTAGTGGGTGTTTACGGTAACTTTGGCCAGACCAACTATGCCGCTACCAAGTTCGGTGTGATCGGTTTTGTGAAGACCTGGGCCAAGGAGCTTGGCAAAAAAGGCATTCGTGCCAATGCTGTCTGCCCGGGTTTTGTGGCAACGCCTATCCTGAAGGCCATGCCAGAGAAAGTCATCCAGGCGATGGAAGACAAGGTGCCGATGCGTCGCATGGCGCAGCCGGAAGAAATCGCCAACGTCTACGCCTTCCTGGCATCGGACGAAGCCAGCTATATCAATGGCGCGGCAATCGAAGTGACCGGTGGTCTGACACTGTAATCGTGCCGGATACAAAAAAGGTTGGCCGCATGCGGCCAACCTTTTTTATTGCCTGCTATCTGCCTCAGGCTTGCTGGTCAAGCATGGCGACATGCTCAAGGCCCGAGCTGAAAACCGCCTGTTGCAGCGTTTCCACCGCTTTTCTGCGGAAGAATTGCTTGCGTGTAACGAGCAAGACCCTGCGTGATGGGGCAGGGGCCGTGAATGGCACGATAGCCAATAGTCCGGCATCAGCTTCCGAAACCGAGGTTTGCGGCAAAACGGTTATACCCATGCCACTGGCCACCATGTGACGAATGGTATTCAGCGAACTGCCTTGCACGCTGGCACCCAGCGGGCCGCTATTGTGGCTGCTCTTGCTGGCAATCTCACTGCAAGCCTGCAAGACATGATCGCGGAAGCAATTGCCCTGACTTAGCAGCAGGACACTCTCGCTGGCCAGCTCGTGTGAGGCAATTTCTGTGCGGCGCTCCCATTGATGACCTTTGGGAAGCGCAACGACAAACTCCTCATCATAAAGCGGTAGTGCGACGGTGCCTGGCTCGTCAAACGGGTCAGCCACGATAATCGCATCAACTTCGCCACGCTTGAGCATCTCTGCCAGGCGTGCCGTATAGTTTTCCTCGAGAATCAGCGGCATGTCCGGCGCCAGAATACGCAGGGCTGGAATCAGCTTGGGCAGCAGATAGGGGCTGATGGTGAAGATCACCCCCAGTTTCAGCGGGCCTGACAATTCATTCTGATGTTCACCAGCCAGTCGTTTGACGGCATCGGCTTCTTCCAGCACACGTTGTGACTGTTCGATGATGCGTTCGCCAATCTCGGTAACCGAAACTTCCTGACTGCCACGCTCAAATAGCGTCACACCCAGTTCGTCTTCCAGTTTCTTGATGGCAATCGAGAGCGTAGGTTGACTGACGAAGCAGCGTTGCGCCGCCCGGCCAAAGTGCTTCTCGCGGGCGACGGCGACGATATAGCGTAATTCGGTCAGGGTCATGATGTCAGCGCTGGTGCTCCGGCAGCACGATGTTGACTTCCAGTACTTCGAAATTGTCCTGACGCTCAAGATGGACCTTGATATCGTCCTGGTTGACAGCGACGTACTTGGAAATCACTTCCATCAGTTCGCGTTGCAGGGCGGGCAGGTAGTCTGGCGTACCGGTTTTACCGCCGCGCTCGTGAGCCAGAATGATTTGCAGCCGTTCACGCGCAATCGAGGCACTTTTTTGGCGTTTGCCAAAAATCATATCGATCAGGGACATTGCTTAGCCTCCAAACAGGCGCTTGAGGAAACCAACTTTCTCTGCTTCCAGGAAACGCATGGGTTTATCTTCGCCGAGGAAACGGGATACCACATCAGAGTAGGCTTCCGATGCATCCGTTCCCTTCAGGTGAATGGCGGGAGTACCGGCATTCGAGGCCTGCAGGATGGCTTGAGACTCGGGAATCACGCCAATCAGGCTGATCCGCAGGATTTCCTTGACGTCATCCACGGTCAGCATCTCGCCCTTGTCGGCACGTGCCGGCGAGTAACGGGTAATCAGCAGATGCTCCTTGACCGGTTCGCGACCTTCTTCGGCGCGGCGGGACTTGGAGGCGAGGATGCCCAGAATGCGGTCCGAGTCACGCACCGAGGAGACTTCCGGATTGGTGACGACGATAGCTTCATCGGCAAAGTACAGAGCCATCAGTGCACCTTTTTCGATGCCGGCTGGCGAGTCGCAGACAATGTATTCAAAGCCCATGCCAGCCATCTCGTTCAGCACCTTCTCAACGCCTTCGCGAGTCAGGGAGTCCTTGTCGCGGGTTTGTGAAGCGGGCATCACATAGAGGTTGTCGCAGTTCTTGTCCTTGATCAGGGTCTGGTTGAGGCTGGCCTCACCATTGATCACATTGATCAGGTCATATACGACGCGGCGTTCGCAACCCATGATCAGGTCGAGATTGCGCAGACCAACATCAAAGTCGATCACGGCAGTCTTGTGGCCACGCAGGGCCAAGCCGGACGCAAAACTGGCACTGGTGGTGGTTTTGCCAACACCACCTTTGCCGGAGGTAACTACGATGATTTTTGCCACGATGAAATCCTTATGAATCCGGGGTTATTTGTTCAGCGACACCATCACCACACGCTCTTGCTCCAGATAGATCTGGGTTGGCTTGTGGCGGATGCTGTCAGGCAAATCTTGTTCGATGGTCCGGTAGACGCCTGCGATGGAGACCAGCTCTGCCTCCATGCTTTGCACGAAGATACGGGCGGAGGTATTGCCGCGCGCACCTGCCAAGGCTCGGCCACGTAGCGGGGCGTAGACATGAATGCTGCCGTCGGCAATCAGCTCGGCACCGGCACTGACCATTTCCAGCACCACCAGATCAGCGCCTCTGGCGTAAATCTGCTGGCCGGCACGAACCGGCCTGTCGATGATCATGGTGTTTTGTGGTGCTTGAGGTTGCGGAGCCGGCTCGGCTTGGCGGCTGACAACGGCCTCTTCCGCGCGCGCGGTGTTACGGCTGGCGCCACCGAGATAAGGCAAGCCCAGTTTGGCGGCTACCGCTGCGAAAGCCGGGTCTTTGTGTCTAATACCGACCAGATGCACCTGGTGCTTGCGCAACAAATGACAAACCTGGGCAAGGCCTTCGAGTTCGCTTTCCGGTAGCGCGTCAATGTCCAGAATGTAGGCTTCCGGTTCGGTGTGGCGAAGTCGCTGACTGAAAGCCGGTGTCAGTTGTTCCAGACTGGTGGTGCGTAGCAGGATGCTCAACAAATCCAGACTGGCGGATTTGATGTCAAAAAGGTTGGCCGCTTGGCTCATTTGGTATCTTTATCACCGGATAGATTTATTTTATTGAGGAAGTGTATCGCTTTGTCTTTTGGCTTTCAATCCGGGATAACTTGCAAGCAGCAAGGAACGTCAGCTTGTGGATGTCACAGTAGCCGCGTGATTTTGTAGCTTGGCTGTCGTACAGGATTAATCTGAATGACATGATTGATCGTTACGCTCATTGGGCAGATTAGTGTTGCAAAAATAGCGACTTACCGCTGCGGCAAGACAATATAGAATTGACTATTGTGCAGTGCACAATATAATGACAAGTGTTGCATCCGCGGCAACGTCGAGTGAAGGCTTACGCGCTAATTGCTGCTGATTTTTATGTTACGAAGAGGATTAATCATGTTTACTACTGCACAAGAGTTTTCCGCATTCGGTCAGTCGCAGTTCGACAAAGCCGTTCGCCTGTCCGGTATCCTGTTGTCCAGCGCCGAGCGTCTGGCCAGTCTGCAACTGGAAATGTCCCGCAAATTGCTGGCTGAAAATGCCCAGACCCTGAAGCAGATCGCTGCAGCCAAAGATCCTAAGGCTTTCGCCGAACTGCAAACCAGCCTGGCGCAGCCTAGCATCGACAAGGCACTGTCTGCAGCACGTGAAGTTTATGATGCGACCGTGGCTACCCAGACCGAACTGACTGCTTTCGTTGAAGAGCAGGTTGCCGAGACCAACAAGTCGGTACTGGATGCGATCGATCGTCTGGCCAAGAACGCACCGGCTGGTTCCGATGCTGCCGTGCAGACCCTGAAGAATCTGGTGAACAGCAGCAATGCTGCGTTCGAAACGGCTGCCAAGACTGTAAAGAAGGCTGGCGCTGACTTTGCTGAAGCCAGTGTTGAAGCGGCCGAAAACTCTGCCAAAGTAGCAAGTGCTGCAGTTAGCCGTCGCAAGACCGGCCCGGCTGCCTGATTGCTTGCTGCTTGTTAAAAAAAGCCCCGCCTGGCGGGGCTTTTTTGCATTGCAAAATGACATGGATGTATCTATTGATTTCGGTCAAGGTGCCATGTATTCGAGCGACTACAATGGCGGTACTGAATTTTGCAGCAAGCGATCGCTAGCGATCCATGATGTAGGACGCAGTTTTTTCCTCTTGATGTGTGTGTTTAGGGTACGGTGGTGGGCCGTGCCCTTTTTTTTGTCTGCACATTTCGTAGGCGTGAAAAAGCCGGGCAAATGATTGCCCGGCTTTTGCTTTTCCCTGCCAGAAACTTAGCGGGTAATCGGCTTGTAGCGAATGCGCTTAGGCTTGGCACCTTCTTCGCCCAGACGCTTCTTCTTGTCGGCTTCGTACTCTTGATAGTTGCCGTCAAAGAAGGTCCACTGCGAATCACCTTCCGCCGCCAGAATGTGGGTGGCGATACGGTCGAGGAACCAGCGGTCGTGAGAGATCACGAACACGGTACCGGCGTATTCCAGCAGCGCGTCTTCCAGTGCACGCAGGGTTTCCACGTCAAGGTCGTTGGATGGTTCGTCAAGCAGCAGCACGTTGCCGCCCTGCAGCAAGGTCTTGGCCAGATGCAGACGGCCGCGTTCGCCGCCGGACAGCATGCCGACTTTCTTCTGCTGGTCACCGCCCTTGAAGTTGAAGCGGCCCAGATAAGCGCGGCTGGACATTTCGAACTTGCCGACGGTCAGAATGTCGGCACCGGCGGCCACATCTTCGAATACGGTCTTGTCCGCTTCCAGGCTGTCGCGGTGCTGCTCGACAAAAGCCATCTGCACGGTCTGGCCGATCTTCACGTTACCGCTATCCGGCTGTTCCTTGCCGGCAATCATCTTGAACAGGGTCGACTTACCGGCGCCGTTCGGGCCGATGATGCCGACGATGGCACCTGGCGGAGCCTTGAAGCTCAGGTTGTCGATCAGCAGACGATCGCCAAAGCCTTTGGACACGTTCTCGAATTCGATGACTTCATTACCCAGACGCTCGGCCACTGGAATGAAGATTTCCTGGGTTTCGTTGCGTTTCTGTGTTTCGAAGCTGGACAGCTCTTCAAAGCGCGCAATACGTGCCTTGGACTTGGCCTGACGGCCTTTCGGGTTCTGGCGTACCCATTCCAGTTCCTGCTTCATCGCCTTGGCGCGCGCAGCTTCGGACTTGGCTTCCTGGGTCAGGCGGGCTTCTTTCTGTTCCAGCCAGCCGGAGTAGTTGCCTTTCCATGGAATGCCTTCGCCACGGTCGAGTTCCAGAATCCATTCGGCAGCATTGTCGAGGAAGTAACGATCGTGGGTAACCGCGACCACGGTGCCAGGGAAGCGGCACAGGAACTGTTCCAGCCACTCGACCGATTCGGCGTCCAGGTGGTTGGTCGGTTCGTCCAAGAGCAGCATGTCAGGCTGCGACAGCAGCAGTTTGCACAGGGCGACGCGGCGTTTTTCACCACCGGACAGCGGGGCGATCTTGGCATCCCACGGTGGCAGGCGCAGTGCATCTGCGGCCAACTCCAGCTGCAGCTGGATGTTGTCACCGGCACCGGCCGAGATGATGGCTTCGAGCTTGGCCTGTTCTTCGGCCAATGCGTCAAAGTCGGCATCGGGATCAGCGTAGGCCGCGTAGACTTCTTCCAGGCGTTTTTGTGCGCCCATCACGTCGCCCATGCCGCTTTCGACTTCCTCGCGCACGGTTTTTTCCGGGTCGAGCTGGGGTTCCTGCGGCAGATAGCCGATTTTCAGATTCGGCTGCCACTGGACTTCGCCGTCGTATTCTTTCTCGACGCCGGCCATGATTTTCAGCACGGTAGATTTACCGGCACCGTTCAGACCCAGCAGGCCGATTTTGGCACCCGGGAAGAAGGACAGCGAAATGTCCTTGATGATCTGGCGCTTGGGCGGGACGATCTTGCTCACGCGGAGCATGGACATCACATATTGAGCCATGGTGTTGTGGTTTCCGTTGGAAAAAAGCAGACCCGCCAATTTTAGCAGTGGCGGGCCTGGCTGTGCGGCCAACGTTGGCCGCAAGGGTTCAGATGATCAGGGCGGCGGCAAAAACAGCCAGCATGGCAAAGGCGCAGGCAATCTTGGCGACGGTGCCGGCGAGAAAGCCGATGAAGGTGGCAACGCCGACCTTGCCGGCTTGCGGCAGATCGCGACGGGCTTTGAGTTCACCGGCAATCGCGCCGATGATAGGGCCGATGATGGCACCGATCAGGCCGAGAAACATGCCGACGAGGCCGCCGATAAACGAGCCCCACAGCGCCTCGCGGCTGGCACCGCTTTTCTTGGCACCAAGCAGGCCGGCCACGCTTTCGATGATCATGCCGGCTGCGCCGACGATACAGATGGTCAGCAGCGGCCAGAAACTGACATAGGCAAAGTCGCCAGCCCAGGCGGCGAGCAGAATGCCGGCTGCGAGGATGCCAAGGCCGGGCAGGGCGGGATAGATGGTGCCGGCAAGGCCGATCAGGATCAGCAGGCCGGACAGGACATACCAAAGTACATGCCAGTCCATGGGGACTCCTAAAAAAGGTAATGCAGAAAAGAAAACGGCGCTGCCGATAAGTTCCGCAGCGCCGCCCTGTTCAGCCTGACAATGCTCAGGAAGTGTATTCCTGCAGCAGTGTTTCCTGAGCGCAGCGCCCTTTGCCACGAGCGAGGCGACGGCGATAGCTGCCGTCAGACTGCATCTCCCAGGCATTGGCATTGTCGTCCAGATAAATGCGCAGGCCTTCTTTCATGATGCGGCGTTTCAGTTTCGGATCCAGAATCGGTACGCAAGTCTCGATGCGGCGGAAGAAGTTGCGGCCCATCCAGTCAGCGCTGGCAATGAACAGGTCTTCAGCCTTGTCATTCAGGAAGTAGAACACGCGGGTGTGCTCGAGGAAGCGGCCAACGATAGAGCGCACGGTGATGTTTTCCGACAAGCCTTCAACGCCGGGGCGCAGCGCGCAGACGCCGCGCACGATCAGGTTGATCTTCACCCCGGCCTGGCTCGCGCGATACAGCGCCTGGATGACTTGTGGTTCCAGCAGCGCATTCATCTTGGCGATGATCTGCGCCGGCTTGCCGGCTTGCGCATGCGAGATCTCGCGGTCAATCGCGCTGATGATCATGCTGTGCAGGGTAAACGGCGACTGATACAGATGCTTCATGGTGCCGGCGCGGCCAAGGCCGGTAATCTGCACGAACAGATCATTGACGTCGCTGACGATCTCTTCATTGCAGGTCAGCAGGCCAAAGTCGGTATACAGCCGCGCGGTGCGCGGATGGTAGTTACCGGTGCCGAGGTGGGCATAACGCTTGAGCTTGCCGTCTTCACGACGCACCACCAGCAGCATCTTGGCGTGTACCTTGTAGCCGAATACGCCATACACCACGTGGGCACCGGCGTCTTCGAGACGCGATGCCCAGCCGATATTGGCTTCTTCATCAAAGCGTGCCATCAGCTCGACCACCACCGTCACCTGTTTGCCGGCACGGGCGGCGGCAATCAGCGATTCCATCAGCACCGAGTCGGTGCCGGTGCGGTAAACCGTCATTTTGATCGCCACCACATCAGGATCGATGGCGGCATTGACCAGCATATCGATGACCGGCTGGAAGGACTGGAAGGGGTGGTGCAACAGGATGTCCTGCTTGCGGATGGCCTCGAACAGCGAAGCCTTCTTGGCCAGCGGTGCCGGCAAGGTCGCGGTAAACGGTTTGAACTTGAGATCCGGGCGATCGACCTGATCCGGTACCTGCATCAGCCGTACCAGATTCACCGGGCCATCAACGCGGTACACGTCTTGTGACTGCAGATTGAAGGTATGCAGCAGGAAGGCTTCCATATGCGCGGGGCAGGTATCGGCAATCTCCAGACGCACGGCATCGCCAAACTGGCGCTGGCGCAATTCGCCCTGCAGCGCGGTGCGCAGGTTTTTCACATCGTCATCATCCACGCTGACTTCGCTGTCGCGGGTCACGCGGAACTGGTAGCAGCCCTTGACCAGCATGCCGGGGAACAGCTCGTGAATATGGGCGTGAATGATGGACGACAGGAAGACAAAGGTATTCGGGTTGCCATCGGCGAGTTCCGGCGGCAGCTTGATCACCCGCGGCAGGATGCGCGGTGCCTGCATGATGGCAATGCCGGATTCGCGACCGAAGGCGTCGGCCCCTTCCAGCTCGATGATGAAGTTCAGCGACTTGTTCAGCAGCTTGGGGAAGGGGTGGGACGGATCCAGCCCGATCGGCGTCAGGATGGGCATCAGCTCGCGGAAGAAATACTCGCGGACCCATTCGCGCTGGGCGGCATCCCATTCGTTACGGCGCCAGAAAATGATGCCTTCGGCGCGCAAGGCCGGGAAGATTTCATCGCGCAGCAGGCGGTATTGTTCCTGCACCAGACTCTGGGCGGCCTGTGCGAGGTGAGCAAGCGTTTCGGCCGGCTTGTTGCCGTCGGGCAGGATGCGATCCGGGGTGGTATGCGCGGCATCTTTCAGCCAGGCAACGCGTACCTCAGCAAACTCGTCCATATTGGACGACACAATGCACAGGAATTTCAGCCGCTCCAGCAGGGGCAGATGTTCTTCTTCGGCCTGGGCCATGACGCGACGGTTGAATTCGATCAGGCCGAGTTCTCGATTGAGCAGGTTGTCGTTTGGAGTCATTTTTATGCTGATGATATGTTGCCTGGGGAGAAAAAAGCCCTCGCGAGGAGGGCTGGCTTGCGATTACTGCGGGGTGAAACCGGCGATCTGATCGGCGCCCTGACCGAAGAAGTAAGCTTCCATCTGGGCGGCCAGGTATTGGCGCGCGCGGGCGTCGGCCAGACTCAGGCGGTTTTCATTGATCAGCATGGTCTGATACTTCAGCCAGCCTTGCCATGCTTCCTTGGAAACGTTTTCCAGGATGCGCTGGCCCAGTGCGCCTGGCAGAGGGGGAAAGTCCATGCCTTCGGCTTCGCGACCGAGCTTAACGCAGTTGACCATACGTGCCATGTTGTTGATTCCTTGCTAAGAGACGAAACAATAAAAGCCAATTGTGTCACATTGATGACAGCTTGTGGCCAACCTTGCAATCACAAGGGTTTGACCAGCACTTTCGAGCGGCGATTGTGGTTGTACAACTCGCGGCGGGAGGCCGGCAAGTCGTCAACGTTGGCCGCAACAAAGCCGCGCTCGGCAAACCAGTGCGCAGTCTGGGTAGTCAGCAGGAACAGCGAGCGGAAACCATACAGCCTTGCCCGCTGTTCGACATATTTCACCAGCAGATCGCCATAGCCCGATTTGCGCCGTTCATTGCTGACGGCAAGGCAGGCCAGCTCGGCCATCTTGTCATCAGGGAAGGGCAGCATGGCGATGCAGGCGGCGATGCGGTCGTCGTGCTCGAGCACGATGTAGTCCTTGATCTGCATTTCCAGGTGTTCACGACTGCGCTTGATCAGCACGCCTTGTTCCTGCAGCGGACGTATCAGCGCGAGAATGTCGCCGACATCATCGATGCTGGCTTCGCGGATCTTCACCAGCGAATCGCGCGCGATCATGGTGCCGGTGCCGTAGTCGGTAAACAACTCGACCAGCAAGGCACCATCCTCGTCATGGCTGACAAGATGCGAGCGGGCGACGCCTTCGCGGGTGGCGCGAATCGCATACGGCAGGCTCAGGCGGCATTCTTCGTTATCGATGCCGGCCGCCAGAATCTCGTCCGCCTGGTCGGCTGACAGAGCGCTGTGCAGCGTGCCGTCACTGTCGATCAGGCCATGACTCTGCACCATGAAGATCAGCTTTTCGGCCTTCAACTCGACCGCCATCTGGCAGGCGACTTCCTCCATGGTCATATTGAAGGCTTCGCCGGTCGGCGAGTAGCCGATCAGCGAGCTCAGCACCAGCTCGCCACGTTGCAGGCGCAGATTGATGGCCTCGGTGTCGATCTTGCGCACCTTGCCGCTGTATTCCATATCGACGCCATCGAGCACGCCCAGTGGCTGGGCAGTCACGAAGTTGCCACCGGCGATGCGCAGGTGCGCGCCATGCATCGGTGAATTGGGCATGCCCATGGACAGGAAAGCTTCGAGATCATGGCGCAGCCCGCCGACCGCCGCCTTGACTGCGGCCAACGTTGCCATATCGGTGACGCGGCGGCCCTGATGGAATCGTCGTTCTATGCCGCGTAACTTCAGCTGTTCATCAATCTGCGGGCGCGCGCCGTGTACCAGCACGATGCGCACGCCGAGGCTGACCAGCAGGTTCAGATCCTGGGCGAGGCCATACAGATTGCCTTGCGCCAGGCATTCACCATTGATGGCCACGACAAAAGTCTTGCCGCGGAAGGCATTGATATACGGGGCTGCCTCGCGAAAGGCGAGAACGAATTCGGGATGCAACATGGCGTGTGCCTGCACGGGTGAGGGTGGTGTACGGTCTGTAATCTAGCGGGAAAATATGACTATCGTGCGCGAATCGACGCACAGCGACTGAAGGCGCGCGACAGAGGCAGACGCCGGAGACGGCTGGGCCGCCAGTCTCCGGCAAACTGCGCTTACTTCTTCAGCAGGACCTGCTGAACCTTCAGGATGTTCAGCGCCTGGTTCAGCTGCTGATCGACATTGTTGTCGCTGGTCTTGGCTGCCTTGTCGGCTTTCGGCTCGTTGCCATTGGCCGGCTTGCCTGCTGGTGTGGCAGCGGGTTTTTTGCTGTCGGCTTCGGCCGGGTTGGCCAGATGGCGTTCCAGATCAGCCTCGCGGATGCGCAGCGGGGCAAAGGCCTCGTTACCTTCTTCTACCACGATATCCGGCTCGATACCCTTGGCCTGGATGGAGCGGCCCTTCGGCGTGAAATAGCGCGCGGTGGTCAGCTTGATGCCGCCACTATTCGACAGCGGCAGCACCGACTGCACCGAGCCCTTGCCGAAGGTTTGCGTGCCGACAATCACGGCGCGCTTGTGATCCTGCAGCGCGCCGGCCACGATTTCCGAGGCGGAGGCCGAGCCGGCATTGACCAGCACTACCAGCGGCACATTCTTGATTTCGCCCGGTACATTGGCGTAGTAGTTCGGGCCCTTGCTGCGCTGGTAGTCACGCGCATTGGCGTACAGCTTCATGCCGGAATCGGTCGCGCGACCTTCGGTATAAACCACCAGCGCGTCCTGCGGCAGGAAGGCGGCTGACACGCCGACAGCACCATGCAGCACGCCGCCCGGGTCATCACGCAGATCCAGCACCAGGCCCTTCAGCGGCTCCTTGTTGTCCTTGTAAAGCTGGCTCAGCGCCTGGGCAAAGTTCTCGGTGGTGTGTTCCTGGAACTGTGCCACGCGGACATAACCAAAGCCTGGCTCCAGCATGCGAGATTTCACGCTGCGGGTCTTGATGATGGCGCGGGTCAGGCTGAATACCAGTGGTTTGGATTCATTCTTGCGCGCGATAGTCAGCGTCACCTTGGTGCCTGGCTTGCCGCGCATTTTCTTGACGGCATCGTTGAGCGACAGGCCGCGCACCGGTGTGTCGTCAATCTTGACGATCAGATCGCCGCTCTTGATGCCGGCTTTCTGCGCTGGTGTGTCTTCGATTGGCGATACCACTTTCACCAAGCCATCTTCGGCACCGATCTCGATACCCAAGCCGCCAAATTCGCCTTGGGTGCCTTCGCGGAATTCCTTGAATTCGGCCGGATCGTAGTAGTCGGAATGCGGATCAAGGCCGGACAACATGCCCTTGATCGCTTCGTTGATCAGTTTCTTGTCTTCAACCGGCTCGACATAGTCCTGCTTGATGCGACCGAATACCTCGGCAAAGGTGCGCAGCTCGTCCAGTGGCAGGATCTGGCTGCTGCTCTTGTCGGCAAAGGCCTGGATGCTGATGCTCAAAGCCCCGCCGAGAATGGCGCCAGTGGTCAGCAAGGCAAGTTTACGAAGACGTGGAGTACTCATTATTGACTTTCTGTACTGATGCTAGCGCGCCCAGGACTGCGGATTGATCGGGCGACCCATATAGCGCAATTCAAAATACAAACCGGTCTCGCCGCTTTCCAGCGAGCCACTTGCCCCGAGCACATCACCACCCTTGATCGAGGCGCCGGTGCCGCGCACCATGGTGCCAAAGCCGGTATACACGGTCATGTAGTTGCCACCGTGATCGATAATCATGGTGTTGCCGAAACCGCGCAACCAGCCGGCGTAGACGACATCGCCATCGGCGACCACGCGCACCGGCGTGCCGGCTGCGGTGCGGATGTAAAGGCCCTTCCAGCTTGCCCCTTCACCGCGCTTGCTGCCAAAGCGGCCACCAATCTCGCCGGAAACCGGCAGCTTCATGCGGCCTTGCAGGCTGCGGAAGGCCTTGCCGGACTGGCTGCTGTCGACGACTTCATCCACGACTTCCGGCTTGCTTTCAGGCTTGCTTTCCGGCTTGCGCTCGGGCGGTGCCGGCTTGCCTTGTTTCTTCGCCGCGGCCAGTTCCTGGCGGCGTTTTTCTGCGGCCAACCTGGCGGCTTCCTGACGCGCCTTGCGGGCGGCGGCGGCCTTGGCGGCGCGCTCCTGCTCGCGGCGGCGGATTTCGGCGTTAATACGGGCAATCAGCGCGGTCAGCTCTTTTTCATCTTCCTTGAGCTGACGCAGTTTTTGTTGCTGATTGCGGATGTTCTGATCCAGCTCGCTGACTTGCTGGCTGCGCTCGTTACGCGCAGTCTGCAGGCGGCGTTTTTCTTCGACTTTCTCGCGTGACAGTTTGCCCAGCCGTACCAGTTCGTCTTCAACCCGCTCGCTCATCGCCGCCAGCTGGATTTCCTGCTCCTGCAATTGCTGGATCTGCTCTTGCTGGGCGCGATGGATGTGCGAGTAATAGGTAAGGTGACGGGCGCGCTGGTTCGGGTCCTGGCTGCTGAACAGGATGGTCAGCGCATCCTGCTGACTGCCGCGCTTGTATTCGGCGGCCAGCATCTTGCTGACTTTTTGCCGGGTAACCGCAACACGGGTACGGATGTCATACAGCTCTTTTTGCAGCTGATCGAGCTGACTGCCAGTGTTTTGCTGCTTTTGCTCCAGCTGGTTCAGGGCCTGGTGAGTCGCCTGCAGTGCCTGGTCCGACTTGGCGATTTCACCGGCGGTTTTCTTGCGTTCGGCTTCTTTTTGCGCGATATCCTTCTGCAAGGTGTTGATTTCCTTGCGGACTGATTGCAGGTCTTGCTGCGGTGCGGCGGTGTTGGCCGCAGGCGCAGCCAGCACACTGGCAGACAGCGTGCTGGCAAAGGTGAAGGCTAGCAGTTGTTTCACTGGAAGTTGATCAGGTTGCGGCCGGTCATTTCTGCCGGTTGCGGCAGGCCCATCATCGCCAGCAGGGTCGGTGCCAGATCGCGCAGCGCACCGTCGTCCTGCAGGCTGGCCTTGCGGCCAACATACAGCAGCGGCACCTTTTGCAGGGTGTGCTGGGTATGTGCCTGATGGTGGATGTCATCGTGCATCTGCTCGCAATTGCCGTGGTCGGCGGTGACCAGCACTTCGCCGCCGATAGCCAGCATGGCATCGACGCAGCGCTGCACGCACTCATCCAGCGTTTCGACGGCCTTGACCGCAGCATCAAACACGCCGGTGTGGCCAACCATATCGCCATTGGCGTAGTTGCAGATGATGGCAGCGTACTGACGACTCTCGATTGCCTCGACGATGTGCGCGGTCACTTCACGCGCACTCATTTCGGGCTGCAGATCATAAGTCGCGACTTTGGGCGAGGGCACCAGAATGCGGTCTTCGCCCGGATAAACCTGTTCTTCGCCACCGTTGAAGAAATAGGTGACGTGCGGGTATTTCTCGGTTTCGGCAATTCGTAGCTGCTTGAGGCCCTGATTGGACAGGTACTCACCCAGGCCATTGCTGATTTTTTGCGGCGCGTAGGCAACCGGATTCTTGTAGGCCTCGCCGTAGGACGTCAGGGTGGCATACATGGCAAAGGCTGGTTGGCGCAGGGCAAAGCCGTCAAACGCCGGGTCGGTCAGTGCCGAGGTCAGCTGGCGCGCGCGGTCGGCACGGAAGTTCATGAACACCACCACGTCGCCATCCAGCATCTTCAGCGGTTCGCCGATAATGGTGGTCTTGACGAACTCGTCATTCTCGCCGCGCTCGTAAGCCGCCGCGAGTGCGTCCAGCGTGTTGGCCGCATGGAATTCGGCTTCGCCTTCAACCAGCGCATGGCAAGGTGCCTGCATGCGCTCCCAGCGCTTGTCTCTGTCCATCGCCCAGTAGCGGCCGCTGACGGTTGTGACGCGGGCATTCGGGCAGCGTGCGAGTACGGCATCGAGGCGCTGCAGATAGGTTTCGGCGCTGCGCGGCGGGGTGTCACGGCCGTCAAGGAAGGCGTGGAGGGCGATGCGGCCAACGCCGGCCGCCTGCGCACCTTCGATCAGGGCGTGAATATGGTTTTCGTGGCTGTGGACGCCGCCATCGGACAAGAGGCCCATGATGTGCAGCGTGCTGTTGCTGTTCTTGGCGGTGCGGATGGCCTCGGCCAGCACCGGGTTGGCCGCAAGGGTGCCGGCTTCGATATCGCAATCGATGCGGCTGATGTCCTGTTGCACGATGCGACCGGCACCGATATTGAGGTGGCCGACTTCGGAATTGCCGAACTGGCCGGATGGCAGGCCGACATTGTGCTCGGAGGCATCCAGCGTACTGTAAGGATAACGTGCCTTCAGCGCATCCCAGTGCGGGGTGCGCGCCGCCAGAATCGCGTTGTCGTCGCCTTCTTCGCGGTGGCCGAAGCCGTCGAGGATCAGAAGCAGTACCGGTGTAAGCTGAGCCATGAATGTTCCGTATCTTTACTTGATGTCAGTCCGTCATCCGCATCGCTGCGGCCAAGGTCGATAGTAAAGCATCATGGCGCGGCTGTCAGTGGCCGGCGCGCGTTTGCTTGCGGCGGATATACAAGGTTTTGTTAATGCGCGAGACCACTTCGCCTTGCTGATCGGTGACCTCGACTTGCAGTGTCGGCAAGAATTTATTGCCATCGGCAGTTCGGGTTCGCGCCTCGGCTAGAAAGGCTTCATCCAGCCGGAAAACGGCATTGACGATACCTTTGCCCGGCTTGATGTAGTCGATGTCGCCGGCCTTGTCCCACACGATGTAATCCTTGCCGAGGTTTTTCAGCGTCATCAGCATGAAAAACGGGTCGGTCATTGCGTACAGGCTGCCGCCAAAGTGCACACCGACATAATTGCGATTGAGCATGCCCAGTTTCAGCTGTACTTCGACACGCCGCCAGTCCGGGCTGATGGATTTGACCTTGATGCCTGCACCGCGAAAGGGCGGCCACAGATTGAACACGAGCTTGGCAAGACGATGGTTCATGATGATTAAAACGGCCGTTTGAAAGTCGGTATCGTCTGCCGGCTTTTGATCTGCGTCAAGCCCGTATCGTCAAAATGGCAGCTGCGGCTGAGTGCCTTGCTGCTGCTCGACGCTGACCAGTGCCTCACCTGCGGCCAACTGCAGCTTGAGCTTTTCGCCATGCTGCAGGCTGGCTGGGTCTTTCACCACGCTGTTATCCAGTCGCTGCACGATGGCATAGCCGCGCGCCAGCACGGCCTCCGGGCTGATGGCCTGCAAGGTGGCTTGCAGCTGCTGGCTTTGCGCCTGCTTGCCATTCAATAACTGGCGCATGGCGGCACGCAGACGGGCCGCATGTAGCGCCAGTGACTGCTGTTCACGCCCGGGTTGAGGACGTAATTGTTGTAGCCGTGTCTGCAGTGTCTGCGTGCGGCGGTAGTGGTTTTGCTGTTGCAGGCGGACGCTGTGCTGCAGGCGCAGCTGCATCTGTTGCAAGGTCTGCCTTTGCTGGCGCAGGGCGTCACCGGGGTGGCGCAGACGGCGGGCGAGATAGTCGAGGCGCTGGCCCTTGTCGGTCAGCAGGCGTGCCAGTGCGCGGTCAAGCTGGCGGCGCTGTTGTTCCAGCTGGCGTTGCAGTACCTGCTGGTCGGTGGACAGCAATTCGGCCGCGGCGGTTGGTGTGGCCGCCCGCCGGTCGGCGACAAAGTCGGCAATGGTAAAGTCGGTCTCGTGGCCAACCCCGCTGACAATCGGTAATTCACTGGCGTGAATGGCGCGCGCCAGTACCTCTTCATTGAATGCCCACAAGTCTTCGAGACTACCGCCACCACGACACAGCAACAGCACATCGACCTCCTTGCGCTGATTGGCCACCCTGATGGCCTGGGCCAGCTGTTCCGCCGCCTGTGTGCCTTGCACCAGGGCCGGATAGAGAACCAGCTTGATCGACGGCATGCGGCGGCGGAAGGTCGTCACCACATCGCGCAGTGCCGCCGCGGCAGGCGAGGTGATGATGCCGACGCTGGTGGCAAAGCTCGGCAGCGCTTTTTTATACCGACTGTCGAACAATCCTTCGGCCTCAAGCTGGGCTTTCAGCCGCAAGAAAGCCTCGAACAAGCGGCCCTGACCTGCCTCGCGCATGTCTTCGACGTTGATCTGGTAATCACCACGCGCCTCGTAAAGGGTAACGCTGCCGCGCAGTTCGACCTGCATGCCTTCGCGTGGGCGAAATCCCAATGCAGACAGCCGGTTACGGAACATCACGCAGCGTACCTGTGCCTGGCGGTCTTTCAGCGAAAAATAGGCATGGCCCGAGGCAGCGAGGGTCAGATTGGAAATCTCGCCCTCGACCCAGCAAGGGGGCAGGGCGGTTTCCAGTAGCTCGCGTGCCAGCCGGTTGAGCGAGCTGACGCTGATGACGTCAGTTTGAGGCGAAGTCAGGAACATGTTTGGTGCATTAATCCACAAGTCGTATCTGGCCGTGCTGTGTTGATTGCGTATGACAATCTGACTACCGGCTCAAGATTGAAAAGATAAAAATCTTTTAAAATCAATTATTTATATTTTGCCTGTTTTTCAGGTATTTACGATAAAAGCCAAGCAGGACAAGGGTTTGCCTGAGGTGTCAGCAGTTTCTCCACAGACTTATCCACAGCATTTGTTGGCAAGTAGAAAAAGCCCTGTAAAGTTGCGGACTTAGCGCGCAAAGCTGCAAACAGTTGTGAATGCCAGTGTAGTGAGTGGCATGGTTGCAGCTATCAGTCCGAGCCGATAAAGTCTCGGCATTCCCTAATCCGTTTCTGGAGAGTTCCTGTGTGGTCGATTATCGACGCGGCCGGTTGGCCGATCTGGACCATTATTCTGGCATCTATTGTGGCGTCGGTCATTGTGTTCGAACGCTTTTACAGCCTGCGCACTGCGGTGGTGACGCCGCCTAATCTCTTGGCGCAAACCCTGCAGGAATTCCGCCGCAATGGCGTCAGCAAGGAAATGGTCAGCGAACTGCGCCAGCATTCCCCGCTGGGGCGCGTGTTGGCCGCAGGTCTGCGCCAATCTGGTGGCCGGCGCGAGGTGATGAAGGAGGCCATCGAGGATGAAGGCCGTATCGTCGCACATGGCCTGGAGAAATATCTGACTACGCTGGGCACGATTGCGGCCATGGCTCCCTTGCTGGGTCTCCTGGGTACGGTGATCGGCATGATCGAGATCTTCGGTGCGCAATCGCCGTCCGGCAGCGACCCGCGTGCGCTGGCACATGGTATTTCGGTGGCGCTGTACAACACCGCCTTCGGTCTGATCGTCGCCATCCCGGCCATGTTCTTCTATCGCCACTTCCGCGCCCGTGTCGATGCCTTGCTGGTCGAGATGGAGGCGCAGGCCATTCATCTGCTGGACGCCGTGTGTGGCGGCCGTCGCGAGGACTAAGGGCCGATGAATTTCCGACGCAATCGCCATCGCGAAGAGCCCGAGATCAACTTCATTCCGCTGATTGATTTGCTGCTGGTGATCCTGATTTTCCTGATGGTGACCACCAGCTATACCCGTTATGCCGAGCTGGAGCTGAATCTGCCCAGTGCGGAGGGGCAATCCGAGGCACCGAAGCAGGCACCGCTGCAGGCTGCCGTGACTGCCGATGGCCGCTATGCGCTGTCAGGCCAACTGTTGGCAGCTAGCGATCTTGCCAGTCTGAGTCAGCAATTGCGCACTTTGGCTCAGGGACAGAAGCAGGCCGTGCTGATCATCAATGCCGATGCCAAGGCCAGTCATCAGTCGGTAGTGCTGCTGATGGAGGCGGCGCGTGAGGCCGGTATCCTGCGCGTGACCTTCGCCACCAAAAAGGCAGCGGGATGAGCGCGCTGGAACGTCACTGGTATCAGCCGCGTTTCTGGCTGACCGTGTTGCTGTGGCCGCTGGAGTGCCTGTTCATATTGTTGGCGGCAGTGCGCCGCTGGCTGTTTCGCCTGGGGGTATTGAAGCAGACGACGCTGCCGGTGCCGGTGGTCATCATCGGCAATATCAATGTCGGCGGGGTGGGCAAGACGCCACTGACACAGGCCTTGCTGGCCGGCTTTCGCCAGCAGGGTATCAAGGTTGGCGTGATCAGTCGTGGCTATGGTGGCAGCGTCTTGCGGCCAACCCTGGTTGATGAGCGTTGTAGCGCAGCCGAAGTGGGGGATGAGCCACTGTTGCTGGCGGCCAGTGGCATGCCGGTGGTGGTTGGCCGCGACCGCGTGGCCGCCGCGCAGTTTTTGCTGCAACAGGTGTCGGATGTGCAGCTGCTGCTCAGCGATGATGGCCTGCAGCATTATGCACTGGGGCGTAGTCTCGAAATTGTGGTGCTGGATGGCCGGCGTGGCATCGGTAATGGCCATCTGCTGCCAGCCGGGCCGTTGCGTGAATCGTGGAGGCGTCTGCGTAGTGTGGATGCGGTAGTGATCAACGGTTCGGGCGGACAGTTGCCGGCCTTTCCGCCAGCCTTGCCGATTTTTCGCCAACGTCTGCAATATGGTGCTTTCGAGCATCTTGCGGGCGAGTTGCCAGCACGGCAGGCTGGTGACTTTGCCGGCCAGCGTGTTGTGGCGATGGCAGGTATCGGCCACCCACAACGTTTTTTTGATGGCTTGCAACAACTGGGGCTAAGGCCGGCAGCCACGGTGGCCCTGCCGGATCATCATGACTTTGCCGGTCAGGTGTGGCCGGCGGACGCTGATGCGATCATCGTCACTGCCAAGGATGCGGTGAAGTTGCAGCGCAACAATCATGGTAAACTGTGGGTGCTACCTGTACATGCACAGGTGGAACCCGATCTGACGACATGGATTTTGTCGCAACTGGAAACAAGACATGGATGCAAAATTTCTCGAGATTCTGGTCTGTCCGCTGTGCAAGGGCCCGCTGCATCTGGACAAGCCGGCACAGGAACTGATCTGCAAGGCTGATCGCCTGGCTTTTCCGATTCGTGATGGCATCCCGATGATGCTGGAAAGCGAAGCGCGCGAGTTGGCCGCAGAGGAAGAAGTCAAATGAGTTTTACCGTGGTCATCCCGGCCCGACTGTCGTCCAGTCGCTTGCCGGAAAAACCACTGGCCGATATCGGCGGCAAGCCGATGGTCGTGCGTGTTGCCGAACGTGCGCTGCAATCGGCGGCACAGCAGGTGGTGGTGGCAACCGACAGTCAGCGCATTGTCGATGTGTGCCGCGAGCATGGCCTGCAGGTCTTGCTGACCCGTGCCGATCACCCGAGCGGTACCGACCGTTTGGCCGAGGTGGCCGAGCAGCTGGCGCTGGCGGCGGATCATATCGTCGTCAATGTGCAGGGTGACGAGCCGCTGATCGAGCCGGCGCTGATTGACAGTCTTGCCCGCTTGCTGCAGCAGACCGATGCCAGCATGGCCACGCTGGCCCATCCGCTGCATGATGCGGCAGAGATGCTGAACCCGAACGTGGTCAAGGTGGTACTGAACAAGGCCGGCAAGGCACTGTATTTCAGCCGCGCGCCGATTCCGTATCCGCGCGATGCCTTTGCGCAGGATAAGTCGGTACTGCCGGCAGGTTTGCCGATTTTCCGCCACATCGGCATCTATGCCTATCGCGCATCGCTCTTGCAGCAGTACAACCAGCTGAGCCCTGCGCCGCTGGAACAGTACGAAGCACTGGAGCAGTTGCGCATGCTGTGGCATGGTTATGACATTGCGGTTGATTGTGTCGATCAGGCTCCGCTGGCCGGGGTGGATACACCCGAAGATCTGGCACGAGTGCGCGCGTACTTTGCGGCCAACCTTTCCGGATAACACAACGAAGTAAATACTAGGGAGTTTTAGAGATGAAGTTGATTCTGTTGGGCGCGCCTGGTGCCGGTAAGGGTACTCAAGCGAATTTCATTCGCGAAAAATTCGGCATTCCACAAATCTCCACCGGCGACATGCTGCGCGCTGCGGTGAAGGCCGGCACTCCGCTGGGTGTGGAAGCCAAGAAAATCATGGATGCAGGTGGTCTGGTTCGTGATGACATCATTATCGGTCTGGTCAAAGAGCGTATCTCCGAGGCGGATTGCGCCAACGGTTTCCTGTTTGACGGCTTCCCGCGCACCATTCCGCAGGCTGAGGCAATGAAGGCCGCTGGTGTTGATATCGACTTCGTGGTTGAAATCGACGTGCCGGATGAAAACATCATCGACCGTATGTCCGGTCGCCGCGTACACGTTGCTTCGGGCCGTACCTACCACGTCAAATACAATCCGCCAAAAGTGGAAGGCGTGGATGACGAGACTGGCGAGCCGCTGGTGCAGCGTGATGACGACAAGGCCGAAACCGTGAAAAAGCGTCTGGACGTTTATCACGAGCAGACCGAAGTACTGGTTGGCTTCTACTCGGAAATGGCTGCTTCCGGCGATGCCAAGGCGCCAAAGTATGTGAAGATCGACGGTACCCGTCCGGTGGATGTGGTGAAAGACGACGTTCTGACGGTACTGAGCGTTTAAGTCGAGCCAGTTCCTACGGCACACGTAAACCCCGCACCTTGTGCGGGGTTTTGTTTTTGGTGTGCTCAAGAATCGCAGTTAGCAAAAAGCCCTGCCGGGGCAGGGCTTTTTGCGGCCAACCTTCTGAGACTCAGAAGAACAGGAAGGTCTGCAGGATAAAGACCGGAATCAGGCAGCAAGCAGCCCAGCCGATATAGCCGAAGAAGCTCGGCATCTTCACGCCGCGCTCTTCCACAATCGCCTTCACCATAAAGTTGGGTGCATTGCCGATATAGCTGTTGGCACCCATGAAGACGGCGCCCATCGAGATCGCCAGCAGGGTGTTGGCGCCGGTGCTCATCAAGTGCTGGGCATCGCCGCCAGCCAAATTGAAGAACACCAGATAAGTCGGTGCATTATCTAGGAAGCTCGACAGCGCGCCAGTCAGCCAGAAGTAGGCGGCATTTACAGGCGTGCCATCAGGCTGGCTGACCAGACTGACGAGGCCGGAGAAGGCACCATTGTGACCGGCTTTCAGCATAGCCAGTACCGGGATCATGCTGATGAAGATACCAGCAAACAGCTTGGCTACTTCCTGCATTGGCGCCCAGTTGAAGGCATTGGCTTCGCGGCAGGTCTTTGGTGTCAGCTTCAGTGATAGTGCCGCAATACCCAGCAGCAGCACATCGCGCGCGACGTTCTGCAGCTCGATATCGATACCGTATACCTGCCAGGCGATGCCGGGTTTCCACAGGCCGGACAGCAAGACCGCGCCGACAATTCCACCCAGCAAAGCAAAGTTGATCTTCCCTTCGATGGCCAGCGGGCTGTCAGGTGTCGGGTCTGCGGCCAACTTTGCAAGGCTTTCCTTGCGGTAAAAATGGCAGTCCAGCAGATAGAACATGATCAGCAGGATCGCGCTGGCGCTCAGCATCGGCAGCAGCATATGGCTCATGGTCCAGCCGAAGCCCACACCTTTCAGGAAGCCGAGAAACAGCGGCGGGTCGCCCAAGGGGGTCAGCGAGCCGCCGATATTGGCCACCAGAAAGATGAAGAACACGAATACATGAGTCTTGTGGCGGCGGTTGTCATTGGCGCGGATCAGCGGGCGAACCAGCAGCATGGCTGCGCCGGTGGTGCCGGTAAAGCTGGCAAGGCCGGTGCCGATCGCCAGTACGCCGGTATTGAGGGCGGGCGAGCCATGCAGATTGCCACGTATATAGATGCCACCGGCCACCGTGAACAGGGTGCCCAGCAGAATCAGGAAGGGGATGTACTCGAGTGCCAGCGTGTGCGCAATCTCGTGAAGTACCGTGCCAGCACCGTGTTGGGCGGCAAAGGGCAAGGCAAAGGCTAGCGCCCAGCCGGCAGCAATCTTGCCGAAATGATGGTGCCAGATGGCGGGGGCCAGCAGCGGCATCAGCGCGATCGAAAGCAGCAGGCCGGCAAATGGCACAGCCCACCAGGTCGACAGGCTGGCACCGTCAACACTGGCATGGGCCAGTGCAGGTAGCAGTGTCAGTGCCGTCGGGGTCAGTACACGGCGAAAGAGGGTGGAGGACATGTCTATCCCTGGTTATGTCTGCAGCCTGACTCCGGCAATCGGCTGCTGTCGTTGTTGGAAGTAAGCAAACCGGAAGCGCGCTATTGTAATGGCTAGTGCTTTTTTGCGGCTATCGGGGACTTCCCCTTTTTTTGTGTTGCCGTGGCACTTTGCTACAGTCTGTGGCGGATATGGTCGCGCAGGGCTTGGCCTTTCTTTTGAATTTGTACATAATCAAAATGATTTCAGGAGTCCGCTATGCTACAGCCAATCTACAGGCCGTCGAGTCAATCAGATTTGTTATATCTACCCCTGTTTGCCAGCCGGGTGCCGGCGGGTTTTCCGTCGCCGGCGGCGGATTATCAGGAGCGCATGCTCGATCTGAACGAGTACCTGATCCAGGATGCGGCGGCGACTTTCATGCTGCGCGTCAGTGGCGACAGCATGAGCGGGGCCGGCATCGCCAGTGGCGATTTGCTGGTGGTGGATCGGGCGCTGCTGCCGCAGCATGGCCAGATCGTGCTGGCGGTGGTGGATGGCGATTTCACCGTCAAGCGCCTGTACCGCCAGCATGGCCGGCTGGAATTGCGTGCCGAGAATCCGGCTTATGCGCCGATTTGCCTGGCGGATGGGCAGGAGCTGCAAATCTGGGGCGTGGTGACGGCCTGCATCAAGCGGTTTGCCTGAGATGCCGACTTTTGCGCTGGTGGACGGCAACAGCTTTTACGCCAGTTGCGAGCGCTTGTTTCGCCCCGACCTGGCCGGCAAGCCGGTGATCGTGCTCAGCAATAACGATGGCTGCGTGGTGGCGCGCAGCGCCGAGGCCAAGGCGCTGGGCATTCCCGGTTTTGTGCCGTATTTCGAGATTGCCGGTTTTTGCCGTCGCCATCAGGTGGCGGTGTTCAGCTCGAATTACGCGCTGTATGGCGACCTCAGCCGCCGCATGATGGATGTGATCGGCCGCTGGGGCTGCGGCCAGGAGGTGTACTCGATAGACGAGAGCTTCATCCTGCTGGATGGCGTGGCCGATCTCAAAAGCCATGCGGCCAACCTTCGCACCGATGTGTTGCGCCGCGTCGGCATTCCCAATTGCGTCGGCATCGGCAGCAGCAAGACGCTGGCCAAGCTGGCCAATCATGTGGCCAAGACCCATGCGCGCACCGGCGGCGTGTTTGCCTGGGACTGGCTGGATAGTCACTGGCGCGAGCAGTTGCTGCGGCGTTTGCCGGTGAGCAGTGTCTGGGGCGTCGGGCGGCAGCTGGCGCCAAGGTTGGCCGCAATGGGCATTCACACTGCCCGCGATTTGCAGGGGGCTGAGCTGCGGCAGATTCGTCGCCAGTTCGGCATCGTGCTGGAACGCACGGTGGCCGAGCTTAATGGCGAGAGCTGTCTGGCGCTGGAGGAGGTGGCCGCGCCGCGCCAGCAGATCATCGCCAGCCGCAGCTTTGCGCACCGCCTCAGCGATTTGCCGGCGCTGGAAAGTGCCATCAGCCATCATGCCGCCACTGCCAGCCACAAGTTGCGCGAGGATGGCTTGCTGGCGCGGCTGGTCGGGGTCGGCATTCGCAGCGACCGCTTCAAGCTGCAAGACGCGCAGTATCGCGGCTGGCTGGTGTTGCCCTTGCCGCAGGCCACGGATGATCTGCTGGCGATTACCCACACCGCGCTGACGGCACTGCGCCAGCTGTACCGGCCCGAGATCGGCTACAAGAAGGCGACGGTGATGCTGCTTGAGTTGCAGCCGGCGGCCAGCCATCAGCCGGATCTGTTCGAGCCGCCGGCCGACCCGCGCCGGCGACAGCTGATGCAGGTGATGGACCGCATCAACCGTCGCTACGGCCATGACGCGCTGCGTCTGGCCTGCGAGCTGCACAGCGATGACTGGCTGATGCGCCAGGCCTTGTGCTCGCCACGGCTGACGACCAGCTGGGACGAACTGCCGCTGGTGAGCTAGCCCCGCTGCTGACGCCGCCTCGCCGACAAAAGCCCTGATGCTGCAAGGTGCAGCTTGGCCGCATTGCGGCCAAGGCTTGTGCCGGCGTGCCGGTTTTGTCAGCTGTTTTTAGCGCCCGGCCTTCAGGCCTTGCCACAGCCGCGTATAACCCTGAATCGTTCTGGCCGGCACGGTCAGCGCGATGAAGCTGTCTTTCATCGCCTCTTTCGGCGGGAAGATGGTCGGGTTGTTCACGTATTGCTTGTCGATGTATTGCCGTGCGTCCAGCACGCCGGGCGCATAGGTCACCGCATTGGCGTTGGCCGCAGCGGTTTTCGGCTCCAGCATGGCATTGATGAATTTGTAGGCATTGTCGACGTTGGCCGCATCTTTCGGAATCGCCATCGAGTCCACCCACACTTCCATATGCTTGGGCAGCAAGACCTCGACATGTACCTTGCTCTTGGCCTCGGCAGCGCGGCGCTTGGCGATGTTCAGATCGCCCGAATAGCCCATGGCGACGCAGACCGAGCCGCCGGCCAGCTCGTTGATATAGCCGGACGAGGAGAAGCGGGTGTACGACTTACGCAGCTCGCGCAGCTGCGGCATGATGGCCTGATAGTCTTCGAGCTTGGGGCTGTTCGGATCTTTGCTAAAGTAATGCATGGCAATCGGGAAAAACTCGCTGGGCGAATCCAGCACGCTGACGCCACAGCCCTTGAGCTTGGCCACCAGCTCGGGCTTGAATACCAGATCCCACGGGTTTTCCGGCAGCTTGCCGCCCAGTGCTTTTTTCACCAGATCGCTATTGATGCCTATCGTGTTGATGCCCCAGAAGTAGGGCACGGCATGCTGGTTGCCCGGATCGAAACGCTCCATCAGCTTCATCAGCTCGGGGTCGAGCTTGGCCAGATTCGGAATCTTGCTCTTGTCCAGCGTGCGGAACATGCCGGCCTTGATGCCCATATCCAGCGTATTGTGGGTGGGCACCACCACGTCGTAGCCGGACTTGCCGGTCATCAGCTTGGCACGCAGCACTTCATTGCTGTCGTAGACGTCGTAGCGGATCTTGATGCCGTTGGCCTTGCTGAAGGCCGGGACGGTTTCTTCGGCAATGTAATCCGACCAGTTGTAGATATTCAGCACACCGGCCGCCCAGCTGGCCGGCGCCACGATCGCCAGCAAGGTACACAACAGTTTGCGTTTCATGCAGAGACTCCATCGGCTTGTCAGGAAGACTCAGGCTAAACTGTCAATGGCTTGTTTGTATTGATTTATTAAACAAATTTTGTGTGTAAATTCAAAGAAAGCTAGAAGATTTCTTTTATATCCGAATTATTGTTGAGTTGTGGCTATTTTCCTCTTTATTAAGCTATTCATCTGTTGGAATAATTAAACACAAGGACGTGTATTGAAAGGAATGTATAGAATAGAAAAAGGACTTGCAACTGACGCTGCAAGTCCTTGATTCATTTTGGTGGGCCCTGCGGGGCTCGAACCCGCGACCAAAGGATTATGAGTCCTCTGCTCTAACCAACTGAGCTAAAGGCCCGAAAGGCCGCCATTATAGCAGAATATTTTTTATTGGGTATTGCCAGGTTCATTATCTAGGAAGCTGCGCAGGCGTTCCGAGCGGGTCGGGTGACGCAGCTTGCGCAGTGCCTTGGCTTCAATCTGGCGGATACGTTCACGGGTCACATCAAACTGCTTGCCTACTTCTTCCAAGGTATGGTCGGTATTCATGTCGATACCGAAGCGCATGCGCAATACCTTGGCTTCACGTGGGGTCAGCGAGTCGAGGACCTCCTTGGTGGCGTCACGCAAGCTCGAGTACATGGCAGCATCTGCAGGTGCCACAGTTACCGAATCTTCGATGAAGTCACCCAAGTGCGAATCGTCGTCGTCACCGATTGGCGTTTCCATGGAGATCGGCTCTTTGGAGATCTTCATGATCTTGCGGATCTTGTCCTCCGGCATCTCCATCTTTTCTGCCAATTCGGCTGGATCTGGCTCACGACCGGTTTCCTGCAGGATCTGGCGGCTGATGCGATTCATCTTGTTGATGGTTTCGATCATGTGTACCGGAATGCGGATGGTACGTGCCTGATCTGCGATCGAGCGGGTAATCGCCTGACGGATCCACCATGTGGCGTAAGTCGAGAACTTGTAGCCACGGCGGTATTCGAACTTGTCTACCGCCTTCATCAGGCCGATGTTGCCTTCCTGGATCAGATCGAGGAATTGCAGGCCGCGATTGGTGTATTTCTTGGCGATGGAGATTACCAGACGCAGGTTGGCCTCGATCATCTCGCGCTTGGCCAGGCGTGCTTTGGTCTCGCCGGAAGACATCTGGCGATTAATCTCTTTCAGGTCTGAGATGTTGAGCATCGATGCTTTCTGCATGTCAACGATCTTGCCCTGCTTTTCGATAATCGCGTATTTGAAGCGAGACAGAACGTCAGACCATTCGTAATTGCAGGCGATTTCGTCCTCAACCCAGTCCAGA
This sequence comes from Vogesella lacus, assembly GCF_979366295.1. NCBI lineage: Bacteria > Pseudomonadati > Pseudomonadota > Betaproteobacteria > Neisseriales > Chromobacteriaceae > Vogesella > Vogesella lacus. The sequence goes on along the minus strand of NZ_CEETQT010000005.1, from coordinate 168,132 downwards.
TTGCATTCGTTGCCAGGGAATACCTTGATGAAGTGCTTGCGGTCCATGCGAACGCGGCTCACGCAAATGTCGAGGATTTCGCGCTCGAGTTTGCGGATGTCGTTGACGCTGGTGCGCAGGCTGTCACAGAGGCTTTCGATCTGGCGTGTCGAGAAGCGAACCAGCATGAACTGGTCGGAAATGGCCTGTTGAACGTCGTTGTACTCCTTGCTGCCAAAACCTTTTTTCTCGAGGATTTTCAGCAACTGGTCGTACTGGGTGCGAACTTCGGCGAAGTGGGCGAGCGTCTGCTGTTTCAGTTCTTCGAGGTTGGCCTCATTGAGACTGTTGCTGTCAGAGCCACCTTCCTCGTCTTCGCTTTCTTCATCCTCTTCCTCGTCGTCCTCACCGTCTTCGGCAGGCTCGTTGAAAGGGACTTCTTCTTCGACTTCAACCGCATTCGGGTCGATGATGCCTTCAACGATCTCGTCGACGCGCATTTCGCCGGCTTCAATCTTGGCGATCAGATCCAGAACCTGGGCAACGGAACCCGGGCAGGCCGAGATGGCCTGGATCATGTTTTTCAGGCCTTCTTCGATGCGCTTGGCGATGACGATTTCGCCTTCGCGGGTCAGCAGTTCAACCGAGCCCATTTCTCGCATATACATGCGCACAGGATCGGTGGTGCGACCAAACTCGGCATCAACGGACGACAGGGCCGCTTCGGCTTCTTCCACGGCGTCTTCGTCAGCCACGGCCGGTGTCGAGTCAGACATTAGCAGGGTTTCAGCGTCGGGAGCTTCGTCGTAGACCTGAATGCCCAAGCCGGTGATCATGCTGACGATGTTTTCGATCTGTTCGGTATCGGAAACGTCTTCAGGCAAGTGGTCATTGATCTCGGCATAGGTAAGGTAGCCACGCTCCTTACCCAACGCGATCAGCATGCGCAAGCGTTTACGCTGCTCTTCGATGCTCATCGGCTCGTTTGCCTGATCGGAATTCTGTTTCTTGATGTCGGGAGAAGCCGCCATTTGGTTTCCTGCTCAAAAAAGCCGAAAAAAACAATTGATTATATCACAACTTGACGACACTAATGGCCGCCGCCGACCGGGGCTGGCAGCTTGCGCGCCAGCAGGGTGCGGAGAAGTTGTAACTCCTCAGTGCTCAGATGTTCATAACCTTTGGACGACAGGCTGGAAATCAAGTCGTCGTCGTACCGGTCCGCCAGCCGGTAAAAACCAAGGCGGAAATTGTCGCGATCGTGCTGATCCGGGTTGGCGAACTCTTCGGGCTCTCGCATGGTGTCCTGCAGGACGGAGTCTATCGTGAGCTCATGGGGGCTGTGCCGGAAGAGTTCTGCCAGATGTGCTGTGGTCAGCTCGCTGTCGCTGGCCTGTATGGCCTCAATGATGGCCACCAATGTGGCCATTTCCTGCTCGTATGGACGATTATTGTTGACGGTAATGTCGTTCGCCCATAACGGATTCAGCAAAATCCATTTGATCTGCTTGCGCACCATCGAGGTGCTGGCAGGTCGCATGGAGTCCGCGGGTAATTGGTAATCCTTGCGCCCTTTGCGGGGCGTAAAAGGTTTGCCGGTAAGGCGCGAAAAGTCATCGATTTCGATGTCGCTTAGCTCGGCCAGCTTTTTGCGGATGATGAAGCCCAGCGCCGGTGCGCTGATCTGATCCAGCAGCGGAGTGGCCTTGCGTATCAGTTCCGCGCGCCCTTCCGGTGTGTCCATGTCGACCGCAGCTGTCAGTTCGCGAATGAAATAGGCAGACAGTGGAATGCTGTCCTCACGCATGGCCCGCTCAAAGGCTTCTTGTCCGAATTCGCGGATGTAGCTGTCCGGATCGTGTTCCTGCGGCAAAAACAGATAATGCAATGCTTTACCATCAACCAGCTGCGGCAGGCAGTTCTCCAGCGCGCGCCATGCCGCCTTGCGGCCAGCCTTGTCACCATCAAAGCAGAAGTAGACATGGTCGGCGTGGCGCAGCAGCTTGCGGATATGTTCGCCGGTGGTGGCAGTACCTAGGGTGGCAACCGCATATTCGACGCCATACTGTGCCAGCGCCACCACATCCATATAGCCTTCAACCACCAGCACGGCATTGACATTGCGGATAGCCTGACGCGCTTCATACAGGCCGTAAAGTTCACGCCCTTTTTCAAATAACGGTGTTTCCGGCGAGTTCAGGTATTTCGGCTCGCCTTTTCCCAGAACGCGGCCACCAAAGCCGATAATGGCGCCTCGCTGATTGCGGATAGGGAACATCACCCGATCACGGAAGCGATCGTAGCGACGGCCGCTGTCTTCTGCCTCAATCACAAGGCCGGACTCGAGCAGGGCGGGGCTGTTGTAATCGCTGACGACTTCCTGCAGGTTTTGCCATTCGCCTGGGGCGTAACCCAGTGTGAAACGGGCGGCGATCTCGCCTGTCAGGCCACGCCCTTTCAGATAGGCAATGGCATTGGGCGCCTGCTTGAGCTGTTGTTTGTAATAACGCGCGGCCTCATCCAGCACGTGTTCCATCGACAGCTTTTTCTCGCGCTGTACCCGGCTGGCTTCAGGGTTGGCCGTGCGTTCTTCCGGTACCGGCATACCCAGGCCTTCGGCCAGGTTGTGTACGGCATCAACAAAGGAAAGTCCTTGATATTCCATCACGAAGCCAATGGCCGAGCCATGAGCGCCGCAGCCAAAGCAGTGGTAAAACTGTTTGCTCGGACTGACGGTAAATGAAGGAGACTTTTCCTTGTGGAAGGGGCAGCAGGCCAGATAATTCTGGCCGGCCTTTTTTAGCGGGACGTAACGATCCACCACGTCGACAATGTCGACGCGGGTCAGTAGTTGATCGATGAAGTCCTGCGGGATCATGCTCGCAGCTTAGCCTGCGAGGCGAGCCTTGATACGGGCGGAAACGACGGCCATGTCTGCTTTACCGGCCATGTGCGGCTTCAGCAGCGCCATCACTTTACCCATATCCTGCATGCCGGCAGCGCCGCTGCTGATAACAGCACCTTCAATCATGGTGTCGATCTCGGCTTCGCTCAGTTGTTGTGGCAGATAGGCTTGCAAAACAGCCATTTCGGCTTTTTCTTTGTCGGCCAGATCTTGGCGACTGGCTGCTTCGTACTGGGCAACGGAATCACGACGCTGTTTCAGCATCTTGTCTACCACGGCAGTGATGCCGGCATCGTCGAGTTCGATGCGCTCGTCAACTTCCTTTTGCTTGATGGCTGCCAGCAGCAGGCGGATGGCGGCCAGACGGTCGGCCTCGCGTGCTTTCATGGCGGTTTTCATGTCGTCGGAGATGCGGGCTTTCAGGCTCATGGCAGGTTCCGTGTCAGGGTGAAAGGTTGGCCGCGCGGGGCGGCTATAAATGGCAAAACCGCAGGACTGGCCTGCGGTTTTACTGATACTACCTGAAGCTTAGTACAGCTTCGGTGGCAGCATCTGGCTGCGGATGCGCTTGTAGTGGCGCTTCACGGCAGCAGCTTTCTTGCGCTTGCGTTCTGCAGTCGGCTTTTCGTAGAACTCGCGAGCGCGCAGTTCGGTCAGCAGACCGGTCTTTTCGATCGCGCGCTTGAAGCGACGCATGGCTACTTCGAACGGCTCGTTCTCTTTAACGCGAATATTCGGCATTGAAGGTCCTTAAATTCTGTATCAAGGAGCGCAAAATCGCCCCGAGGAAAATGGGTATTGTAAACAACGTTGTAGCTTTTGTAAAAGCTTGATGCGGGCATTAATGGATTCTGTGTGCCTGATGCATCATCCCTTGCGGGAAGAAATCACCCCCTCGAGTGGCGAAGACGGAGTCGCCGAGTAAAAGCGCCGGGGCATGCGGCCTGCCAGATAGGCATCGCGGCCAGCCTCTACGGCCAGTTTCATTGCCCGTGCCATACGCACGGGGTCTTGTGCTGCAGCAATGGCGGTGTTCATCAGCACGCCATCGCAACCCAGTTCCATGCCGATGGCTGCGTCAGACGCAGTACCGACACCGGCATCGACCAGAACAGGCACGTTGGCCTGTTCGATAATCAGTTGCAGATTCCACGGGTTCAGGATGCCCATGCCGGAGCCGATCAGGCTGGCCAGTGGCATGATTGCGCAGCAGCCGATCTGTTCGAGCTCGCGTGCGGCAATCGGGTCATCCGAGCAGTAAACCATGACGTCGAAGCCTTCCTTGACCAGGGTCTCGGCGGCAATCATGGTTTCGCGCATATTCGGGTACAGATTGTTAGGATCGCCCAGTACCTCGAGTTTCACGAGGCGGTGGTCATCCAGCAACTCGCGCGCGAGGCGCAAAGTGCGAATTGCATCATCTGCCGAATAGCAGCCTGCCGTGTTGGGCAGGAGTGTATACCGGTTTTTTGGCAGGAAGTCCAGCAAATTCGGCTCATTGGGGTTCTGGCCGAGGTTTACGCGACGGATGGCAACGGTCACGATTTCACAGCCGGAGGCATCCAGGGCTTCGGCGGTTTGCTGGAAATCCTTGTATTTGCCGGTGCCAACCAACAGGCGGGACTGGTAGCTCTTGCCGGCAATAGTCAAAGCGTCTTGCATCTGGTTTTTCCTGGGGTTGTCTTAGCCGCCACCAACTGCCACGACGATTTCCAGTGCATCGCCATCGGTAAGTTGTGTCTGGGAGTGAAGGCTGCGCGGCACGATTTCGCCATTGCGTTCAATGGCGATGCGCTTGCCCTGCAGGGCGAGCGCATCGATCAGGCAGCTCAAGGTCGTAACATTGTCAAACTGGCGGTTTTCGCCATTGATGATCAGTTCTAGCATGAGGCTCAATTGCGGCGTTGTGCCTGCATAACCACCGAGGTCTGGCGCATGGCCTGCAGGACGCTCTCCAGATGCGGCAAGTTGCTTACCTGGAGTTTGAAATGAATGTGGATATAGTCGCTGACACCGTGGTCGTCCTGGGTGTCTACTGTTTCGATGTTGGCGCCGGCAGCAGATATCGACGAAGCAATCTCGGCCAGTGCACCGCGCTGGCTGAGCGCAATAACCATGATGTTGACGCCAAACATGCGGTCTTTTGGTGGTTCCCAGCGCACATCGACCAGGCGTTCAGGGTCCTGTTTGTTGATGTTGCTGCAGGTCTTGCGATGGATGTGCAAACCTTGGCCGCGAATCAGCGTGCCGATGATGTCGTCGCCAGGAATAGGGTTGCAACAACCGGATAACTGGATGGCACCGCCTTCATTGCCGCGGAAGACAACCGGGCCGACTTCACTGTGGTGACCCGGCAGTTGGCCGATGACTTCAAGCAGCTTGCGTGCCACGACCATGGCCAGCAGCTTGTTATTGCCGATGTCGGCCAGGATGTCATTGAAGCTGCGGTGAGGCTCGCCGAGGACGTCAAGCAGGCGTCTTTCCAGCTCTGGCGTCATTTCCAGCGGTTCATCGGAAAGGGCGTCAGCCGCCTGACGCAGCAGTTTGTCACCAAGCTCGATCGCTTCTTTCTGTTTCAGTGTCTTCAGGTAGTTGCGGATGCCGGAGCGGGCACGGCCACTCTGCACAAAGCTCAGCCAAGCCGGCTTGGGCGTGGCATCCGGGCCGGTAATGATTTCGACGGTATCGCCGTTGCGCAAAATGGTACGCAGCGGCGCCATCATGTAATTGATGCGCGCACCGATACAGCGGAAGCCGACGTCGGAGTGCACGGCAAAGGCAAAGTCGACGGCCGTCGCGCCGTGTGGCAATACCATGATCTTGCCCTTGGGCGTAAAGACATACACCTCGTCAGGGAACAGATCGATCTTGATGTGTTCGAGGAATTCGATGGCATCATCGTTCTCGGCCTGCATGTCGAGAATACTTTGCAGCCACTGGTGAGTGCGCTGTTTGGCAATGTCGATGCTGGCATCACCCGATTTGTACATCCAGTGCGAGGCAATGCCAGCCTCGGCGACGGCGTGCATTTCTCGGGTGCGAATCTGGAACTCGATCGGTGTGTGATACGGGCCGTAGAGAATGGTGTGCAGACTCTGATAGCCATTGCCCTTCGGAATGGCGATGTAGTCCTTGAACTTGCCAGGAATGGGCTTGTACAGCGAATGCAGGGCACCGAGTGCCATATAACAGCTGGCAAAGTCGTTGACGATCACGCGGAAGCCGTAAATATCGAGCACTTCGGAAAACGGCAGGTGTTTTTCCTGCATTTTCTTGTAAATGCTGTAGACGTTTTTCTCGCGGCCCTTGATCGTGGCTTCGATCTTGTGTTCTCTGAGCTTGTCGGTGACTTCCTGCAGGATCTTGCCAACCACTTCGCGGCGGTTGCCACGAGCGGCGCGCACGGCCTTGGACAAGACTTGATGCCGATTGGGATTCAGGTGCTTGAAGGCCAGGTCTTGCAGTTCGCGGTAGACCTTGTTCAGGCCGATGCGGTTGGCAATCGGCGCGTAGATTTCCAGGGTCTCTTTGGCGATGCGCTGGCGCTTGTCTTCACGCATCGAGTCCAGCGTGCGCATATTGTGCAAGCGATCCGCGAGCTTGATGATGATGACGCGGATGTCTTTGGCCATCGCCAGCACCATCTTGCGGAAGTTTTCCGCCTGCGCTGCTTCTTTGGTCTGGTACTCGAGTCGTTCCAGTTTGGAAAGACCATCGACCAGATCGGCAATGGTCTTTCCAAACTGCTCGGAGAGGGTCGGCTTGGTGACGCCGGTATCTTCGAGTACATCATGCATCATGGCTGCGGCCAAGCCCTGGGCATCAAGGCGCCAGTCGGTGAGCATGGCGGTGACAGCCAGCGGATGCGTGATATACGGTTCGCCGCTCTTGCGGGTTTGCCCGCTATGAGCGTCACGAGCCGTGACAAAAGCCTTGCGCAGCAGCTCGACATCTTCAGGCTTGAGATATTCGGCTGCTGCATCAAACAGCGCAATCGCCCCGGCTTCTACGAAGGCGTTGTAGTCGATGGAGTCGGATGCGCTATCTGTCATATGGCCTTTGATCAGGACTTGTTGCGGGTCAGGATCTCGCGGCCAACATGGCCCGCGGAGATTTCGCGCAGGGCAACAACGGTCGGCTTGTTACGACCTTGCTCGACGAAAGTGGTTGCGCCGGAGGCAACCTGGCGGGCGCGATAGGCAGCAGCCAGCGTCAGGTCAAAACGGTTGTGGATGCGATCGAGGCAGTCATCAACGGTGATACGGGCCATGATGTAAGTCTCCGGTTGGAAAGTGTATGCAAGAGTGAGTGGCTTCAGACCTGTGGCTGGCTTTGCATGCCTGCAATGGCTGTGCCATGGCGCAGCAGTTGTTTGTCACGCTGCAGTCGCTGGCTGCGGACAACGCTGATCAGATCCAGTCTGGCCGTTTCGAACTCATCATTGACGATAAGATAATCGTATTCCGGCGACTGGTCGATCTCTTTGCGAGCCTCGGACAGACGGCGCAGGATGACTTCTTCGCTGTCGGTTGCGCGGCCGCGCAGACGGCTTTCAAGGGCAGTCATCGATGGCGGCAGGATAAAGATGGCAACGGCTTCCGGCAGAATCTCGCGAACCTGGCGTGCGCCCTGGCAATCGATCTCCAGCAGGATGTCACGGCCCACGGCAATCTGCTCACGGATCCAGCGGCTGCTGGTGCCATAGTAGTTGCCAAAGACCTCGGCATGCTCAAGAAAATCACCCGCAGCAATCATGCCTTCGAATGTAGCGCGATCAACAAAGTGATAGTGCTTGCCGTTGATCTCGCCTTCGCGCGGCTGTCGTGTCGTGTATGAAACGGACAGCGCAACATCGGGTTCTGACTTCAGCAGTTCGCGTACCAGCGTGGTCTTGCCTGCGCCGGAAGGGGCAACAACGATGAAAATCGTACCGGGTGTTTGCGACATGCGAGCTTCCTGTCATCGGTCTGAATCAATATTTCAGGATACCACAAGGGGCCTAGTGCGGTTAAGAGGGGTGCTTGCTCGATCAGGTAATGATTACAGAGATGCTAGTTGACTGGCGGAATCTGAATTTCATTATTTTGGCCACTGTGATCGGGTGCAAACGCTTGCCTTTGGCTATGTTGCTGCGCATCAAACGTTCGTTTCGGGTAAAATTGCGCGTTTTACATAATTTCCGTTTGCGCCAACGTTCGAGGAGTCAGCATGGGCTTGCTGGAGAACTTTTTTAAACTGAAAGAGCATGGCACGGATGTGCGTACCGAGGTGATTGCCGGGGTAACGACCTTCCTGACCATGGCTTATATCGTCATCGTCAACCCTGCCATCCTGTCGATTACCGGCATGGATTTCAACGCCGTATTCGTGGCGACTTGCCTGGCCGCTGCGCTGGGTACCGGCATCATGGCACTGGTGGCCAACTATCCGATCGCGCTGGCGCCGGGTATGGGCCTGAATGCCTATTTCACCTTTACCGTAGTCAAGGGTATGGGTGTACCGTGGGAAACCGCGCTGGGTGCCGTGTTCATCTCGGGCATCGTGTTCCTGGCAGTGAGCCTGTTCAAGGTGCGTGAGGCCATCGTCAATGCGATTCCGAAATCACTGAAGTTTGCGATTTCTGCCGGTGTCGGTCTGTTTCTGGCCATCATTGCGCTGAAAAACGCCGGTGTGGTGGCGGATCATCCGGCGACGCTGGTGACGCTGGGTAATCTGCATGATCCGAAAGTGCTGCTGGCGATTCTGGGCTTTTTCCTGATCGTGGCGCTGGAGTACCGCAAGGTGCATGGCTCCATCATTATCGGTGTGTTGACCGTTACCGCCTTGTCGGTGATGTTTGGCCTGTCCAGCTTTGAGGGCATTTTTGCGCCGGTACCGAGCATGGAGCCGACGCTGATGAAGATGGATCTCGAAGGCGCGCTGACTGCCGGTCTGCTTGGCGTGGTATTCGTTTTCTTCTTTGTCGATCTGTTTGATACCACCGGCACACTGGTTGGCGTGTCGCATCGCGCTGGCCTGCTGGACAAGGATGGCAAGCTGCCGCGTCTGAAGCGTGCGTTGATGGCTGACTCGGTGGCGATTACCGCTGGCGCGGCGATGGGCACCTCGTCCACAACTGCCTATATCGAGTCGGCTGCGGGTACGGCTGTTGGTGGTCGTACCGGCCTGACGGCCTTGGTAGTGGCCCTGTTGTTCCTGGCCTGCCTGTGGCTGTCGCCGCTGGCCAAAACCGTACCGGCTTATGCGACGGCACCGGCTTTGTGCTATGTTGCGGTGTTGATGACGCGTGGCCTCGCCGAGATCGATTGGGATGACCTGACCGAGTCGGCTCCTGCTGTGATGACGGCAGTGGCCATGCCGTTTACCTTCTCGATTGCCGACGGTATCGCCTTCGGCTTCATCAGCTATGCGCTGATCAAGATTCTGGCTGGCCGCTTTGCGGATCTGAAGCCGGCAGTCCTGGTTATCGCCGGCTTGTGGATCGTGAAGTTGGCATTCTTCCACTAAGGCAAGTATTTGATGGAAAACCTGAGCAATCTGGATTACTCCCGTTATCTGAAGGGCTGGATCCGAACCGTACCGAACTGGCCAAGTGATGGCGTGATGTTCCGTGATATCACGCCGCTGCTGCAGAATCCGAAAACCTTCCGCATGCTGATCGATATCTTCGTTCATCGCTATATGGGCGAGAGGATCGATGTGGTGGCCGGTCTGGACGCACGCGGCTTCATTATCGGCTCGGTGCTCGCTTACGAGCTTAACGTCGGCTTCGTGCCGATTCGCAAGAAGGGCAAGCTGCCGTTTACCACGGTAGAAGAAGAGTACGAGCTCGAGTACGGCAATGCGACCGTCGAGATGCACACCGATGCCGTCAAGGCGGGTGATCGTGTCGTGCTGATCGATGATCTGGTGGCCACCGGTGGCACCATGATGGCTGGTTACAAGCTGCTGAACCGCCTGGGGGCGGAAGTGGTGGAAACTGCGGCCATTATCGAGCTGCCGGAGCTGGGTGGTGGCGACATCATCCGGGACGCGAAGGTGCCGCTGTTCACTGTCTGCTCGTTTGACGGGCACTGAGTGTGATGTTGTCGTAAAGAAAAGGCTGCCATCTGGCAGCCTTTTTTATTTTTGACGGTTTTCGCAGGGCAGAGGTGGGAAAATGAAAAGACTGTATTTGTTGTTGGCACTGCTTGGTACGGTGTTGCCGTACGCGGCATTCCTGCCGTGGTTGCAGCAATACGGGCTGGATCTGCCCTTGCTGTTGCATATAGTCATGCAGCAGCCGCTGGCTGCCTTTGCCTGGCTGGATGTGCTGGTTTCGGCGCTGGCCTTGCTGGTGTTTGTGCATGCGGAATGTCGTCGCAGCGGCATGAGCTATCCGTGGCTGTTGTTGCCGGCATTGTTCGGTGTGGGCGTGTCACTGGCTTTGCCCTTGTTCTTGTATTGGCGCGAGCGGCATTTGCAAAAGCAACAGGGGTTGGCCGCAATGCGGCCAACCCCTGTTGTCTGAGCGGATCAGCTGGCTCAGGCTTGCTGTGCCCACTCTTCCGGGCTGAGCGTCTTCATCGACAGCGCGTGAATCTCGGCGCGCATGCGATCGCCCAGTGCCTGGTAAACCAGTTGATGGCGCTGCACGCGATTGCGGCCGGAAAACTCGGCACTGACGATCAAGGCCGAGAAGTGGGCGCCGTCATCACCTTCGACGACGATGTGTTCACAGGGCAGGCCGGCGAGGATCGCTTCCTGGACATATTTGGCTGAAATCATACGGGTATCCTGTTGGTCTTGCGGCCGGTGATGCCGGCCTTGTTATCAGTGTCGCAGCTTGTAGCCACGTGCAATCAGATTCATCACCCACAAGGCGAGGGCGGCAAAGCAGCCGCCGACCACGGCCAGTGACAACCATGGCGAGACATCGGCCTGGCCGAAAAAGCCATAGCGGAAGCCGTCGATCATGTAGAACACCGGGTTGAAGTGGGAAAGCGTGCGCCAGAAGCCCGGCAGGCTGTTGATCGAGTAAAACACGCCGGACAGGAAAGTCAGCGGCATGATAATGAAGTTCTGGAAGGCGGCCAGCTGGTCGAACTTGTCGGCCCAGATGCCGGCCAGAATGCCGAGGCAGCCGAGTACGCCGCAGCCTAGCAGGGCAAAGACCAGCATCCACAGCGGCTCTTGCGGCCAACCCAGACCGACCCAGCAGGTCGCCAGCAGGACGCCGGCACCGACGACCAGGCCTCGCACGATGGCGGCCAGCAGATAGGCGGCGAAAAACGCCGGCGCGCTGAGCGGCGGCAGCAGCAGGAACACGATATTGCCGGTGATCTTGCTCTGGATCAGGCTGGACGAGCTGTTGGCAAAGGCATTCTGCGCCATCGACATCATCGCGAGGCCCGGAATCAGGAAGGCGGTATAGCTGACGCCCGGATAGGCCTCGACATGATTGGCCAGCACATGCGAGAAAATCAGCTGGTACAGCAGCGCGGTTAGTACTGGTGCCATCACGGTCTGGAAGCCGACCTTCCAGAAGCGCCAGATTTCTTTTTTCAGCAGGGTGTAAAAGCCGAACATCAGTGCTTGCCCCCTTGCATCAATTCGACAAAGACCTGTTCCAGATCGGTTTCGCGAATGCTCAGTTCGCGGATGTCGACTGCGGCCAACCTCAGCTCGCGCAGCACGGTTTCCAGACTGGCGATATCGGGCAGGGTCAGCACCAGACGGCCATCGTGTTCACGTGGCTGGTAATCTGCCAGGCTGGCGGGCAGGTCGGCAGATAGTTTCAGTGCCACCTCGCGGGTATTGCTGCGCGCCAGCAGCTTGTCTTTTTGCTCCAGCGCGATCAGGCGGCCTTTTTTCATCATGGCAATGCGGCTGCACAGCGTTTCGGCTTCTTCCAGATAGTGGGTGGTCAGCACGATGGTGTGGCCGGCGCGATTGAGTTCCTGCACAAAGGCCCACAGGCTCTGGCGTAGTTCCACGTCCACGCCGGCCGTCGGCTCGTCCAGCACGATGACTGGCGGGCGATGCACCAGCGCCTGCGCCACCATCACACGGCGCTTCATGCCACCGGACAAAGCGCGCATATTGGTATCGGCCTTGTCGGCCAGCCCCAGCCGGTTCAGCAGCTCGTCCACCCAGGCATCGTTGCGGCGAATGCCGAAATAGCCGGACTGGAAGGTCAGCGTTTCACGCACGGTGAAGAAGGGGTCGAACACCAGCTCTTGCGGCACCACGCCAAGGCTCATGCGGGCGGCACGGGCATCGTTGCGGGTGTCGTAGCCCATGATGCGGATCTGGCCGCTATCCTGGCGCGACAAGCCGGCCATGGCTGAAATCAGCGTGGTTTTGCCGGCGCCGTTAGGGCCAAGCAGGGCAAAGAATTCGCCTTGTTCGACATGAAAACTGATGGCATCTAGCGCCTTGAAGCTGCCGAACTGTTTGCTGACAGCCTCAATCTGGATCGCGTGACTCATGTGAAAAGAGGGGCGACTCGAAAAGGAAAGAGCCGGAGTATACCGCTATTCAACTGCCGGCGGAACGGCATTTTTCCAGTAAGCCTGGCGGAAAACCCCTTCAAAATAAGGGCTTAACAGCGAGTCTAGGTGTTCCGGAATGTAGGGGTTTTCTACTTGCAGCATCCAGCTGTAGACCAGGCCGTTGTGCAGGCACTGTAGGCCAAGCGCGGCAGGCTTGGTTGCAATGCCATCCTTGAGCATGCCTTGCTGGCGGGCTTCTTCAAACACGCTTTCCAGATTGGCACGCATATCTTCTTTCCAGTCGATGTGCTCAAGCAGGATGGGCGCGAGTTCGCCAACCTGTTCACAGGCCAGATGGTGAATGCCGCACAATCGTTTGAGATTGTCATTATTCCGTATCAACCGGAAGACATCATGGCTGTGTCGCCACAGCCGGGTGGCCGGGCAACAGGACGGATCCTGCAGCTCGATCAACAGCTGGTCGAAGTAGGGGTCGAGGCGGTCACACAGGGCGCGGAACAGGTCGAGCTTGTTGTCGAAGTGCCAGTAAATGGCCCCGCGCGTGAGGCCTGCGCTGCTGGCAATGTCGGCCAGCGAGGTTGTGGCTACCCCTTTGCTCAGGAAAACCTGTTCAGCTGTATCTAGAATGAGTTGTCGAGTCTGTTCGGCTTCTTCGCGCGTCTTTCTGACCATTTTATCACCAGGGTTTTATTGCCATGCGAAGCATAGCCATAAAGGGATATGTTGTGCAGATTTTCATTTACATACATTCGTGTATGTATGTATTATCGGATCAATCCGTTAGTTTGGCCAGTATTATTTGTCATGCCTGACAGGCAGGCGAATTGGCCGGAGACGTTCAATATCTGCAATCTCCAAGGAATCATCACGAATGAATGCGCGAACCCGTTTATTGCTACTGGGCTTGCCACTGGCAAGTCTGTTGATTGCCTGCGGCCAACCCGAGAGTGGTCATGATGGCAAGGCAGCTGGCGGCATGCCGCCGATGCCGGTGAAGGCCATTACCCTGCAACAGCAGGACGTGCCGCTGATTACCGAATACGCCGCCCGCATCAGCGGCTCGCGTGAAGTCGAGGTGCGGGCACGTGTCTCCGGCATCCTGCAAAAACGTACTTACACCGAAGGTTCGACAGTCAACGCCGGTGATGTGCTGTTCCAGATCGACCCCGCACCTTATCAGGCGGCGGTAGAGCAGGCCGAAGCGGCACTGCAGATCGAACAGGCGCGTCTGATCCGCGCCCAGCAGGATCACGATCGCGTGATTCCGCTGTTCAAGGAAAACGCTGTCAGCCAGAAAGACCGTGACGATGCCGTTGCCGCACTGGCTTCGGCCAAGGCCTCGGTAGCGGCAGCACAGGCCGCGCTGAAGAGTGCACGCATCAATCTGGGTTACACCCGGGTGAGCGCGCCGATTTCGGGGGTGACCAGTGCAGAAGTGCGCTCGGAAGGCAGCCTGGTGCAGCCGGGTGAGGGCGGTTTGCTGACCCGTGTTTCGCAGCTCGATCCGGTACACGTGAACTTCTCGCTGTCGGATAACGATGTGCTGAAGGCACAAAGGTTGGCCGCAGAGGGCAAGCTGCGTCTGCCGGATGGCAACCGCTACACCGTATCGCTGCGCCTGCCGGATGGCAGCCAGTACGGCCGTGACGGCGTGATCGACTTTGCCGATCGCGTGATTGACCCGGCTACCGGCACCTCGGCGGCGCGTGCCAGCTTTGCCAACCCCAAGAGCGAATTGCGCCCTGGCCAGTTTGTGCGCGTACAGCTGAAAGGCGCGACGCGTCTTGGCGCACTGGTTGTGCCACAACAGGCGGTGCTGTCGAGCCAGCAAGGCAAGATGGTCTGGGTGGTAGGCAAGGATCAGACCGCCCAGCCGCGTCCTATCCAGGTTGGCGAGACCACCGGTAGCGGTTTTGTGGTGGATGGCGGCCTGAAAGCCGGCGAGCAAGTCATTGTCGATAACCTGATCAAGCTGCGTCCGGGTGCCAAGGTGGCACCGCAGGCAGCGGGTGCCCAGGCTGCTTCAGCGCCGGCCCATGGTTGATCGCAGGAAGGAATAATCCATGTTTTCTGCCTTTTTTGTACGGCGGCCGATCTTTGCCAGCGTGATCTCTATCGTGATCCTGCTGGCCGGCTTCTTCGGCATGCGTGCGCTGCCGGTGGAGCAATATCCGCAGATCGTTCCGCCATCTGTCGCCGTTACGGCGATGTACCCGGGTGCCTCGGCTGAAGTCGTCGCCGAGACGGTGGCGGCGCCACTGGAGCAGGCCATCAACGGTGTTGATGACATGCTGTACCTGCAATCGTCGAGTGCCAGCAATGGCCGCCTGACAGTCACCGTGACTTTCAAGATCGGTACCAATCCCGATCAGGCCACCATCAACGTCAACAACCGCGTGCAGTCGGCACTGTCCTCACTGCCGGAGGAGGTGCGCCGTCAGGGGGTGAATGTCAGCAAGCAGGCTTCTACCTTTCTGCAGGTCGTGGCGCTGTATTCGCCAGACAAGCGCTTTGACACGCTCTTCATGAGCAACTATGCGCTGCTGAATGTGGTGGACGAGCTCAAGCGTATCCCGGGCGTCGGTCAGGTGACCAACTTTGCCGGTCAGGACTACGCGATGCGGATCTGGCTGAAGCCTGATCGCCTGTCGCAACTGGGCCTGACGCCGGGTGATGTGGCACGTGCCATCCGCGAGCAGAACGCGCAGTTTGCCGCCGGCAAGATCGGCGCCACGCCAACCGAAGGCAAGCCTGACTTTACCTACACCATCACCACCAAAGGCCGCTTCAGCGAGCCGGCCGAGTTCGAGAACATCATCGTGCGCAGTGGCAGCGATGGTGCCCAGGTTCGTCTGAAAGACGTGGCGCGGGTCGAGCTGGGTGCGCTGTCTTATGACTTCACCGGTAACTACAACGGTCTGCCGACCATTCCTATCGGTATCAACCTGGCTCCGGGCGCGAATCAGCTGGATACCGCCAAGGCGGTGCAGCAACGCATGGACGAGCTGTCTGCAAGCTTCCCGGAAGGCATGGAGTACGTGATTCCTTACGACACGACCCGCTTTGTGGAAGTGTCGATCGAGGAAGTCGTGAAGACGCTGGGCGAGGCCATGGTGCTGGTGTTTGCCGTGGTCTACCTGTTCCTGCAAAACTGGCGCGCGACGCTGATTCCGGGCCTGGCCGTGCCGGTGTCGATTGTCGGTACCTTTGCCGGCATGTATCTGTTCGGCTATTCCATCAACACGCTGACGCTGTTCGGCATGGTGCTGGCCATCGGTATCGTGGTCGATGACGCGATCGTGGTGCTGGAGAACGTCGAGCGCATCATGATGAAGGAGGGCAAGCCGCCTTACGAGGCGACCTTGCAGGCGATGAAAGAGGTCAGCGGGCCGGTGGTTGCCATCGTGCTGGTGCTGTGCTCGGTGTTCATCCCGGTTGCCTTCCTCGGCGGTATCGCCGGCCAGATGTACAAGCAGTTTGCGATTACCATCGCGATTTCGGTGACCATCTCCGGCATCGTCGCCCTGACGCTGACCCCGGCCTTGTGCGCCATCATGCTGAAAGCCGAACATCAGCACAGCAACCGTTTCTTTGATGGCTTCAACCGCCTGTTTGACCGTCTGACCGATCGTTACAGCAGTGGCGTGTCTTTCCTGATTCGTCGCAGCCTGCTGGCACTGGCGATGTTTGCCGTATTGCTGGCCGCTTCGGCCTGGCTGTTCAAGCTGATTCCGTCGTCGCTGGCGCCGGAAGAAGACCAGGGCTACATCATTGCCGCCACCATCCTGCCGGATGGTGCAGCGATCAACCGTACCCAGGCAGTGATGGAAAGCTTCGACAAGCAGATTGCGGCCAACCCTGCGGTGAAGGACGTGATGAGCTTTGCCGGTTTTGACATCCTGTCGGGTGCCAACCGTGGCAATACGGGTGTGACCTTCATTACCCTGAAGCCATGGAACGAGCGCAAGGCGCCAGAGCTGTCGGCGCAGGCCGTGGTCGGTGATGTGTTCCAGAAGGGCATGATGGTGCCGGAAGGCCTGGTGCTGGCCTTCAACCCGCCGCCAATCTCGGGCATGTCGGCTACCGGTGGTTTTGAAGCCTATCTGCAAAGCCGCAATGGCGCGACCAGCGCCGAGTTGGCCGCACAGGCTCAGAAGCTGATGATGGAAGCGGCCAAGCGTCCGGAACTGGCGGGTGTGCAGACCACCTTCTCGGCCAATGTGCCGCAGTTCAATGTGCAGCTGGATCGCGACAAGGCCAAGGAGCTGGGCGTGTCGGTTGGTGATGTGTTCGACACCATGAGCAGCACCTTTGGTGCGCTGTATGTGAACGACTTCAGCAAGTTCGGCCGTATCTTTACCGTACAGCTGCAGTCCGAAGCCAGTTCGCGCGACAGCATCGAAGACCTGCGCAATGTGTTTGTACGCAGCAGCAGCGGCAAGATGATTCCGCTGACCAGCCTTGTGACTATCGAGCAGAAGACCGGTCCGGAAATCGTCGATCGCTTCAACGCCTTCCCGGCAGCCAAGTTTGTTGGCGGCCCGGCACCGGGCTACAGCTCGGGTGAGTCGCTGAAGGTGATGGAACAGCTGGCGAAAGAAGTGCTACCGGAAGGCTACACCCTGGCGTGGACCGGCTCGGCCTTCCAGGAAAAGTCCACCGGCGGTTCGTCTTCGCTGGTGTTTGTGGTGGCCTTGCTGATGGTGTTCCTGATCCTGGCTGCACAGTACGAACGCTGGACTCTGCCGTTTGCCGTGCTGACCGCGGTGCCGTTTGCGGTATTCGGTGCGCTGCTGGCCACCTGGATGCGTGGTCTTGCCAATGATGTGTACTTCCAGGTCGCCCTGGTGACGCTGATCGGCCTGGCGGCGAAGAACGCGATCCTGATTGTCGAGTTTGCCGTCATCAAGATGGAAGAGGGCATGTCGCTGGCCGAGTCGGCGATCGAAGCTGCCAAGTTGCGCTTCCGTCCTATCGTGATGACTTCGCTGGCCTTCATTCTGGGCTGCGTACCGCTGGCGATTTCCAGCGGGGCCGGTTCTGCCAGCCGCCATGCCATCGGCACCGGCGTGATTGGCGGCATGTTGGCCGCAACCTTTATCGCTGCACTGTTCATCCCGCTGTTCTTCAAGCTCATCATGCAGCTGGGACAGCGCAAGGAACAGGCACAAGGAGAGACCCGTGAGAATTAAACAAAGCCTGCTATCGCTGCTGGTAGCAGCGGCCCTGACGGCTTGCGCGACGGGCCCCGACTACCAGCGTCCCGCACTCGACTTGCCGCAAGGTGCGGCCAACGTCAGCGTGGCGGCCAACTGGTGGCAACAATTTGGCGATGCCACGCTGGATGGTCTGATCCAGCAGGCCTTGCAGCACAACCGTGACCTGCAGCAGGCGGCGGCCCGCGTTGATGAGGCCGCGGCAGCGCTGGGTTCGGCCCGCGCCAGCCAGTTGCCGCAGGTGAATGCTAATCTGGGCGGCGCCCGTGCCGGTACCTCGCGTTACAGCAGCGGTGCCGGTGCGACCGGCGAGAGCTATAACGCCGGCCTGAACGCCAGCTGGGAAATCGATCTGTGGGGCAAGCTGTCACGCGGTCGCGAGGCGGCCGGTGCCGATCTGCAGGCGCAGCAGCGCCAGCTTGACGCCGCACGCCTGTCGCTGACAGCGCAGGTGGCCGGTGCCTACTTCCAGCTGCGCAGTTTTGATGCGCAGTTGGCCGCAGCCGAAGCCACGCTGAAAGGCCGCGAAGAAAGCCTGACCCTGCGTCAGAAGCGCTTCAACGGCGGCATGACTTCCGAGCTGGAGCTGCGTCAGGCCGAGGCCGAAACCGCCGCGGCGCGTGCCTCGGTCCCGCGTCTGCGCCAGGCGGTGAAGCAGAGCGAGCATGCGCTGGCGGTGCTGACCGGGCGTAGCCCGAAAGCCCTGCTGGAGCCGGTAGCGCGCGGTCACAGTCTGGATGCACTGAATGTGCCGCCAGCCGTACCGGCGGCCCTGCCATCCGACTTGCTGTTGCGCCGGCCGGATATTGCCGCCGCCGAGGCACAGCTGATGGCAGCCAACGCTCGTATCGGCGTGGCACGTTCGGCCTACTTTCCCAGCATCAGTCTGACGGCGGCGCTGGGCAGCCAGAGCCTGGAACTCGCCGATCTGTTCAGCGGCCCGGCCCGAACCTGGAGCTTTGCCGGTAATCTGCTGGCACCGATCTTCAATAACGGTCAGATCGCGGCGGGTGTCGATGCGGCCAACGCCAGACAAAAGCAGGCATTGGCGGCTTACGAAAAAGCCGTACAGCAGGCTTTTGCCGATACGCTGGATGCCTTGTCGGCGGTCAGCGCCACCCGTGACACCGAGGCGGCGCAGCAGCAACAGCTGACCGCCATGCGTGAAGCCTTGCGTCTGGCGCGCCTGCGCTACGATGCCGGTTACACCGGTTATCTGGATGTGCTGGATGCCGAGCGCAATGTGTTCCAGCTCGAGCTGGCGCAGTCCGAGGCACGCGTTGCCCGTCTGAATGCGGTAGTCGGTCTGTATGCCGCCTTGGGCGGGGGCTGGGCTTCGAACGGAACATAGCGTTCTTGCCAGCAAACAATGGGCTGCTGCGAGGTAGCCCGTTTTGCGGCAAAATTGTCATTTTGTTAATGCCGTCATGTTTATGGCGGCATTTTCATTTTGATGTTCTACTTTTGTTGCAATATTTTGGCGGAAAGTGAGTGCGGTCATGAGCCTGTCGGACTTCCTGCGGGGCTTTGTACGAAAAGAATGGCGACGCTATCTGGCGGCGGCGGCGATGCTGGCGGCGGTGGCGGTGCTGACGGTCAGCATTCCGCGCCAGATTGGCCGCACCATTGATGGTCTGGTGGCCGGCGAGCTGGCGGGCGAGGCCTTGCTGTGGAAGCTGGCCAGCCTGTTGGCGATGGGCGTGGCGATTTACTTCCTGCGCGTGGGCTGGCGCATGCAGCTGTTTGCCGCCAGTTTTCATCTTGGCGTCGATTTGCGCGTGCGTTTGTATCGCAAGCTGGCGAAACAGGGGCCGGCTTATTTTCAGCATCAGCGCACCGGCGATCTGATGGCGCGCGCGACCAATGATATCGACGCGGTTGAGATGACTTCGGGCGAGGCGATGCTGGCCGGCTTTGACGGGGCACTGACCATGGCGCTGGTGTTGGGCATGATGATTGCCGGTGTCGACTGGCGTCTGGCGCTGGTGGCTCTGCTGCCGTTTCCGTTGATGGCTTTTGGCTTCTGGCGCATTTCGCGCCATGTGCATACCGCTTCGGCCGCAGCGCTGGAGCGTTTTTCCGATCTGAACGACCACGTGCAGGAAACGCTGGCTGGGGTTCGCACCATCCGCGCGATGGGGCTGGAAGCCCGCAATCGTGCCGAGCTGGGTCGTCGTGCTGCGGCGGCGGCCGAAGCGAGTCTTGATGCCCAGCGCTGGGAGGCAGCATTCGAGCCGACCGTCGGCGCGGCACTGACCGCGGCCAGCACGCTGACACTGGCGGTGGGCGGTTATCTGATCTGGCAGCAGGATCTGACCATCGGCCAGCTGACCAGCTTTGTGATGTATCTGGGCATGATGATCTGGCCGATGTTTGCCACTGGCTGGGTGTTGTCGCTGCTGGAGCGCGGCAAGGCGGCGTGGGCGCGGCTGCAACCGATTCTGGATGCGCCGCTGAGCATTGATGACCACGGCAGCATCGCCAAGGTCAGCAATGGCGTGCTTGAGCTGCAAGCACTGCACTTCAGCTATGGCGGGCAGAGCCAGCCGGCGCTGTCTGCTATTGATGTCATGCTGCAGCCCGGCAAGGTGCTGGCACTGGTCGGCCCGACAGGCAGCGGCAAATCGACGCTGCTGAATCTGCTGCTGCGCCAGCAGCATCCGGGGGGCGGCCACATCCGCTGGGGCGGGGTGGATCTGGAGGATTACCGCCTTTCTGCCTTGCGCGAGGCGATCAGCTGGGTGCCGCAAGAGTCTTTCCTGTTTTCGGCCAGTGTGGCCGAAAACATCGCGCTGGCGCGGCCGTCCGCCAGTCGTGCCGAGGTCGAGCAGGTAGCAAGGTTGGCCGCAATTCACGACGACATCCTGCGCCTGCCGCAGGGCTACGATACCCAGGTCGGCGAGAAGGGCGTGAGCCTGTCTGGCGGCCAACGTCAGCGCGTGGCGATTGCGCGCGCCTTGCTGGCCGAAGCACCGCTATTGCTGCTGGATGATGCGCTGTCGGCGGTCGATACCCGCACCGAAACCGAGATCCTGCAGCATCTGCGCGCTGCTAGGCTTGGCCGCACGCTGGTGCTGACCAGCCATAGATTGTCGGCGGTGATGGATGCCGACGAGATTCTGGTGCTGCGTCACGGCCGCATTGCCGAGCGCGGCACGCACGATCAATTGCTGGCACTGGATGGCTGGTATGCCGACCAGTGGCGCTATCAACAACTGGAGGCCAGTCTCGATGAGTGCTGATCGCAAACAGGCGCTGGATTTGCTGCGTCACGCGGCCGCGCCGGAAAAACGCCATGTCTGGCTGGGCTTTGTCTTTCTGCTGATGGCTGCCTTGCTGGAGGCGGCCGGCCCCTTGCTGGCCAAGCATTACATCGACAACTACCTGCTGCCGCGCCACGGCGCCATTCACGAGATGGTCTGGCTGGTGGCTGGTGTGCTACTGACAGGGTTGGCCGCAACCGCGATTCGTTATCTGCAATTGCTGCGTCTTGCCGGCGTGGCGATGCGCTCGGTGCGCCGTCTGCGCGAAGAGGTCTACGGTCATGTGCTGTCGCTGCCGATGGCCTTTTTCGACAAGGCGATTACCGGCCAGCTGGTCAGCCGCGTCACCAATGACACCGAGGCGGTGAAGCAGCTGTATGTTCAGGTGCTGTTCGTGATGCTCGATAGCGTCATCGTGGTGTGCGGTGCGCTGGCGGCGATGTTCTGGCTGAACTGGCAATTGGCCTCGGTGGTGCTGTTGCTGCTGCCGGCGGTATTCGTGATTGTCTGGCTGTACCAGCGCTGGAGCGCGCCGTCGGTGGCGCGTGCACGGCAGCTGCGCAGCGACATCAATGCCCAGGTGGCCGAGTCGATTGCCGGTATGGTGGTATTGCAGGCGGCCGGGGCCGAACAACGTTTTGGCGACCGTTTTGCCGAAACCGGCAGCCAGCTCTACCACGCGCGCATGGCCGAGCTGCGTGCCAACGCCTGGTTGCTGCGCCCGGCGCTGGACTTGCTGAATGTGCTGCTGCTGGTGGCGGTGATCTACGCCTTCGGCAGCAAGGCGGTCAGCGGTATCGAGATCGGCGTGTTGTATGCCTTTGTCAGCTATATCGCCCGTGTGGTCGAGCCGCTGATCCAGATCACCATGCAGTTCTCACAGCTGCAGCAGGCGGTGGTCGCCGCCTCGCGCGTTAATGTACTGCTGCAGGAGTCGCGTGCCAGCCAGGGTGCGGGGGCGGGCGAGATCAGCCACGGCGCGGTGAGCTTCAGCGGCATCCGTTTTGGCTATGCGGCCGAACGCCCGGTATTGCACGGTATTGATCTGGCGATTCCGGCCGGCAGCTTTGTCGGCATCGTTGGCCACACCGGCAGCGGCAAATCGACGCTGATGTCGTTGTTGCTGCGCTTTTATCAGGCGCAGCACGGCGAGGTGCGCATTGATGGCCATCTCTTGGCCAGCATTGCCGATGACACCTTCCGCGCCGGTGTTGGCCTGGTGCCGCAAGATCCCTTCCTGTTGGCCGCCAGCGC
Source organism: Vogesella lacus (assembly GCF_979366295.1). Lineage (NCBI taxonomy): Bacteria > Pseudomonadati > Pseudomonadota > Betaproteobacteria > Neisseriales > Chromobacteriaceae > Vogesella > Vogesella lacus. Next base: position 146,021 of record NZ_CEETQT010000005.1, on the reverse strand, counting down.
GCGTGACAATATCGATATGGGCCGCGGTCTGTCGCAACAGGCTATCGAGACCGCCGCACGGGCGGCGGGTGTGCACGAGCTGATCCTGTCGCTGGAGCAGGGCTACGACACCGATATGGGCGAGGGCGGTACCCGGCTGTCGGTCGGGCAGAAGCAGCTGATCGCGATTGCGCGGGCGCTGGCCGGCCAGCCGCGCATCCTGCTGCTGGACGAGGCAACCTCGCACATCGACAGCGAGACCGAGCAGCTGGTGCAAGAGGCGCTGGATCGCTTGCACGGCAAGGTGACGATGATCGCGATTGCCCATCGCCTGTCGACGATTCGCGATGCCGACACCATCGTGGTGCTCAATCACGGCCATATTGCCGAGCAGGGCAATCACGAGGCGCTGATGGCTATCGACGGCGGCATCTACCAGCGCCTGTATCAGCTGCAGCAGATCGAAAGCCGCGTGGCGGACGAGCTGGATGTCGTCTGAGCATTTGCGGCCAACCTTGTATTGGCCGGGCAATAAAAAAACGCCACCGAGGGGTGGCGTTTTTTATGTGCTGGCGACGGGGTCAGGAAGTCGCTTGCGAGCAGCCGGCAACCAGTGCCTTGAGCTCGGCGGGCTGGATCAGCTGGATATGCTTGTGATCGACCTTGATCCAGCCTTGCTGCTGGAACTTGGACAGCGTACGGCTGACGGTTTCCAGTTTCAGGCCGAGGAAGCTGCCGATTTCCTCGCGGCTCATGCGCAGGATGAAATCGTTGGCCGCAAAGCCACGGCTTTGCAGGCGCTGCGACAGATTCAGCAGGAAGGCGGCGAGGCGCTCTTCAGCCTTCATATTGCCCAACAGCAGCATTACCGACTGGTCGCGCACGATCTCGCGGCTCATCAGGCGGAAGAAATGGTGCTGCAGGCTGGGGATCTCGCGACCGAGGGTTTCCATACGGTTGAATGGCAGCTCGCACACTTCGCTGTCTTCCAGCGCAATCGCGTCACAGCCGTGGGTATTGGCCGAAATGCCGTCCAGGCCCATCAGTTCGCCCGACATATGGAAGCCGGTTACCTGTTCGCGGCCATCCTGGCTGGATACCGCGGTCTTGAAATAGCCGGTACGCACGGCATACAGCGAGCGGAAGCCCTCGCCGCTGCGGAACAGATATTCGCCACGCTTGATACGACGGCTCTGGCGGATAACGGCATCCAGCTGCGCCAGTTCGTCACGGTTGAGGCCAACAGGCAGGCACAGTTCGCGCAAGCTGCAGTTGGAGCAGGAGACCTTCAGGGTATGCAAGGGCGAGTTTTGATCAGTCATACGACAGTCTTTTTCCACAGGCAGGTGAGCTTGCTTGACACGCATCAAGGCGCAACAAGCGTGAATTGCGCAAATTTACCAGTCCCCCACCAGATTTCCAAACAAAAAATGATGATGACACCGCAATTGGCATTTGTGCCGACACAATGTGATTTCGACCGGGCGTTGATCGAGTCGCTGGCCGGCTCGGGGCCGCGCTATACCTCGTATCCGACAGCCGACCGTTTTCATGGCGGGTTTGGTGTCCAGGATTATGAACACTGGCTGGCACAGCGCGCTATCGGGGCAAACCATAGGGAGCTGTCGCTGTATGTGCACGTGCCGTTCTGTAACACCATTTGTTATTACTGCGGCTGTAACAAGATCATCACCAAGGACAAGCAGCGCGCCGACCAGTATCTGGACTATCTGGAAAAGGAAATCGCGCTGACCGCGCAAAAACTGGGGGGGCGCGAGAAAGTCATCCAGCTGCACTTTGGTGGTGGTACCCCGACTTTCCTGTCGGACGAGCAGCTCGAGCGCGTGATGGGCATCATCCGCCAGCATTTCGATTTGCTGCCCGAGGGCGAGTTCTCGATCGAGATCGACCCGCGCAAGGTTGGCCGCGATACGGTGCTGCATCTGGGGCAGCTGGGTTTCAACCGCATGAGCGTCGGCATCCAGGATTTCGACCCGGCGGTGCAAGAGGCGGTGAACCGCATCCAGAGCGAGGAAGAAACACGCGTGGTGATTGATGCTGCGCGTGAGGCCGGTTTCAAATCGGTAAGTGTGGACCTGATTTACGGCCTGCCGCGCCAGAGTGCGCATTCGCTGGAAAACACCATCAATCGGGTGATCAGCATGTCACCGGATCGCATCGCACTGTACAACTATGCGCATCTGCCGACCGTGTTCATGCCGCAGCGTCGTATCAATGAAGACGAACTGCCTAGCCCGGCGACCAAGCTCGATATCCTGCAAAACTCGGTACAGCAGCTGACCGATGCCGGCTATGTCTTTATCGGCATGGATCACTTTGCCAAGCCCGATGACGAGCTGACCCGCGCCTTGCAGCAGGGCCGTTTGCAGCGCAATTTCCAGGGTTATTCCACCCATGCCGATTGCGATATGATCGGCCTTGGTGTGTCGTCGATTGGCAAGGTCGGCCCTTGCTACAGCCAGAACGAGAAAGAACTCGATGCTTATTATGCCGCGTTGGATGCCGGTCGTTTGCCGGTGATGCGTGGCATGACGCTGAGTCAGGACGATATCCTGCGCCGCAGCGTGATCCAGGGCCTGATGTGCCGCTTCTCGCTGTCGGTTGAGGCGATCGAGCAAACCTTCGCCATCAACTTTGCCGATTACTTTGCTGACGAGTTACCGAAGATTCGCGAGTTCCAGAAGATGGGGCTGCTGACTTTTGATGGTGACTTCCTGATGGTGGCACCGAAAGGGCGCTTCCTGATCCGCAATATCGCCATGGTGTTTGACCGACATCTGCGCGAACGCGAGACCAAGGCGCGTTATTCGCAAACCATCTGATTGCCTGACATCAAATAAAAAACCCGCCGTGAGGCGGGTTTTTTATTTGGCAGCAAGGTTGGCCGCAGGGGCGGGAATTACTTCCACACGTCCTGATGCACCTTGCTTTGCAGTTCCGGATATTGCTTGATGTCGAATACCGGTTCGCTAATGCCCTGATTGCGCTGTTGCTGGTAATCCTTCAGCAGCACAAATACGTAGCGCGACAGCAGGACGATGGCAATCAGGTTGATGACGGCCATGATGCCCATCGACAGGTCGGCCATGTCCCATACCAGCGGCAGGCTGCCGATGGCGCCAAACATCACCATGGCCAGTACCAGCAGACGGAACACGAACATCACGCTCTTGTTGTTTTTGATGAACTCGACGTTACCTTCGGCGTAGGCATAGTTACCGATGATGGAGCTGAAGCAGAACAGGAACAGCGCGATCGCCAGGAAGTGGCCACCCCAGTCGCCCAGTGTCATGCTCAGCGCTTTCTGGGTCAGCTGCACGCCTTGCAGTTCGCCGCCCGGAACCCAGGCACCCGACAGCAGGATGATGAAGGCGGTGCAGGAGCACACCACGATGGTGTCGATGAATACGCCCAGCATCTGGATCAGGCCTTGCGACGCCGGGTGACGGGTAGTCGCGGCAGCGGCAGCATTCGGTGCCGAGCCCATACCGGCCTCGTTGGAGAACAGGCCGCGCTTGATGCCCATCATCATCGCCTGGCTGATGGCATAGCCGGCAAAGCCACCGACGGCCTGTTCCAGACCGAAGGCGCTGCGCACGATCAGCAGCAGCACATCAGGCAGCTGGCCAATATGCGTGACGATTACATAGATGGTCATCGCCAGATAAATGAAGGCCATGACCGGCACCATCCATTCGGCAACGCGTGCCACCTGACGAATACCGCCGAAAATGATCGGTGCAGTCAGCAGTACCAGGCCGATACCGACATAGTACTTGTTCCAGCCCCAGGCGCCTTCAGTCGCAGCCACGATGGAGTTGGCTTGTACCGCATTGAACACCAGGCCAAAAGCCAGGATCAGCGACAGGGCAAAGGCGATACCGAAGCCGCGCGAACCCAGACCCTTCTGGATGTAGTAGGCCGGACCGCCACGGAAGGTATTGTCGTGGTGGTTGACCTTGAACAGCTGTGCGAGGGTAGATTCGGCAAAGGCACTGGCCATGCCTAAGAGGGCGGTCATCCACATCCAGAACACTGCACCCGGGCCACCCAGTGCAATCGCGGTGGCGACGCCGGCAACGTTACCGGTACCGACGCGGCTGGCCAGACCCGTGGCAAAAGCCTGGAAGGCCGAGATGTCGCTGCTGCCATTCACATGGCTGCGACCACCCAGCATTTCGCGCCAGGCTGCAGGCAGCAAACGTAGTTGCACGAGGCCGCTGCGCAAGGTGAAAAACACCCCGACGGCGAGTAGCAGATAAATCAGGATGTTGTTCCAGATCAGGCCGTTGCCGACATTGATCCAGTCGTGAAGAAGGTTCATTCAGGAGCTCCATTCGATTGAGTGGTCAAGCCACCCAGGTGTTGCTGTGACTATTGCGCCGTTTTCGGTCTGCTTATGACGGGCACCCCTGGCCCGTGGGGCGCGATCATATCGCAAAACTTGCTATGCAATGTTCTTAAGTGAAATTATTTTTTCCAAAACTAAAATTTGATGGCGCATTTCTATCAATAAATTTTCATTATCGAAAAATTTCTATTTGATAGCAGTGCTTTTGAGTAGCTGAATGGGCTTAAAAATGCAAATTGGGTGTGCGGTAGGCGTGGCTAGCCCATACCGTCAGGAGGCGGGCTTAGCTGAAGATGCTGGCGATAGTGCGCGGAGTGTGCTGCAGATGCAGTTTGACAATAGCCTGCCGGGTTTGGGGGGGCAGGATGTCAGCGAGTGTGTGGCGGTTCAGTTCTTCAAGAAAACGGGACAGGGCGTTGTCCAGCACATGCTTGAGCTGGCAGTCAAACTGCAAGACACAAGCCGGATGCTCGCAATCCATGACTTCCTGCAAGCCTTCTAGACGCTGGATGGTGTCGCCCAGACGGTAGTGGGCCACCGGGTAGGCAAGCGCAAGACCGCCGCCTTTGCCACGAGTGGTTTTCAGCCAGCCTTGCTGGCTCATGAAATGTACGACCTTGACGAGGTGATTGCGCGAGACATCAAAACGCTCGGCAATTTCACTGATGGTGACGGATTGTTCGCGATCCTGATGCGAAAGATACATCAACACTCTCAGACCAAGATCGGTGAAGTGCGTCAGTTGCATGACGTTGATTCTGATTGAATGATTAAAGCAGCTTACACCGCAAATTTCAGGCGTTCAATCCATTACCGGATACATTTTTAATGACAATCAAGTTTGTTTCTATAAAAATCATCAAGGGTAAGCATGATGAGTAAGGTCAAGCAGGGATAACCATTAGCTGCAATACACATGGCCAAGAGCCGGCAATCCTCATTGTTGGATAGTCTGACAATATCTGTTTGTATTTTGAAGGTAATTGGTACGGTTCTGGTATTGATGCCCCGGCTGGGGCTATGACAAGTTTGTTGCGGCCAACCTTAAGGCCGGGCATGCCGGACGGGCAGGGTGGAGATGCATTCTGTCTTGTTTATGCGAACGGTGTTCGTTGCATGGTGGTGGTTGAGTGTGATTATTCACATTTTGCCGGATTTAAGCTTTGCGGCAGTCGGGCCGTCTTGTAGGGGTAGTGGCGCTAAACCGCGCTGTCATTCGTACCCATTTCTGGAGTGAGCCATCATGCTGAGCCTGCATACCAATGCCGCCGCCCTGTTTACCAAAAGCAATCTGAGTTCTAGCCAGAGCGCCCTGACGACGGCGATGACCCGTCTGGGCACCGGTTATCGCATCAACTCCGCCCAGGATGATGCGGCCGGCCTGCAAATCGCTACCCGTCTGGATGCGCAAAGCCGTGGCATGACCGTGGCCATGAAAAATGCCCAGAACGGCATCAGCATGCTGCAGACCGCTGACGGCGCGCTGGGTGAAGTCTCCAACATCATGCTGCGCATGAAGGATCTGGCGACCGAATCCGCGACTGCGACTGCTTCTGCCGATGACAAGGTGGCAATGAAGGCCGAGTTTGATGCGCTGGGGGCCGAAATCACCAACATCATGAGCAATACCAAGTTTGGTGGTGAAGCCCTGTTGACCGGTGGCAAGCTGGCTGGAGCGATGGATTTCCAGATTGGTGCTTCGGCTGCCGAAGTGATGAACCTGGATGTTTCCGGCAAGCTGACTGCTGTGGTGGTGCCAACCGCTATCGGTGCGGCAGCCGATATCGACACCATCAGTGGCCAGATCAGCAAGGTTAGCGAACTGCGCTCCGCGATCGGTGCCGGTGCCAACCGCCTGAACTACATCAGCAATAACCTGGCCAACGTCAACAACAATACCCAGATCGCCAAGTCGCGCATCATGGATACCGACTACGCCAACGAAACCGCCACCATGACCTCGCGTCAGATGCTGATGCAGGCTGGCAGCTCAATGCTGAAGCAGTCCGGCTCTATCGGCCAGCTGGCCATGTCGCTGATGCAGTAAGCGATCATTGCCGTCTGACAGACAGCCGCCCTCGGGCGGCTGTTTGCGTTTCATTGCCGCCAGCAGCTCGTGATGCGGCTGGTTAAAGTGTGATTTTTCACACTATTCCGAATTTAAGTCCCGGGCGTGCACTGTCGTCTTGAAAGAGGAATGGCGCAGCAAGCGTCGTTTTGACTCACTAAAGAATCGGAGCTTCATCATGTTGAGCCTGCATACCAATGCCGCCGCCCTGTTTACCAAAAGCAATCTGAGCAGCAGCCAGAGTGCCTTGACCACGGCCATGACCCGTCTGGGCACCGGCTACCGCATCAACTCGGCACAAGATGACGCTGCCGGCCTGCAGATTGCTACCCGTCTGGAAGCCCAGAGCCGTGGCATGAGCGTGGCGATGAAAAATGCGCAGAACGGCATCAGCATGCTGCAGACCGCCGACGGCGCGCTGGGTGAAATCTCCAACATCATGCTGCGCATGAAAGATCTGGCTACCGAGTCCGCCACTGCGACGGCTTCTGATGATGACCGCACAGCCATGAAAGCCGAGTTCGATGCACTGGGCAGCGAGCTGACCAACATCATCGACAACACCAGCTTTGGCGGTGAGTCACTGATGAAGGCTGCAGGTGGCAAGCTGACCGCCAGCACCACGCTGACCTTCCAGACCGGTGCCAGCGGTGCAGAAAAAATGGAACTGGATCTGAAAACCTCGCTGGATGCACTGCAAGGTACGGTTACTGCTTTGAAAGCTGGTGACATCTCCACGCTGGCTGGTGGTAACGGTGCGATTACCCTGGCTGATGATGCCCTGAAGAATCTGGGCACTGCCCGTTCCGCCATCGGTGCCGGTGCCAATCGCCTGAACTACATTAGCAACAACCTGGCCAACGTCAACAACAATACCCAGATCGCCAAGTCGCGCATCATGGATACCGACTACGCCAACGAAACCGCCACCATGACCTCGCGTCAGATGCTGATGCAGGCTGGCAGCTCGATGCTGAAGCAGTCCGGCTCTATCGGCCAGCTGGCCATGTCGCTGATGCAGTAATCAGCTCTGCTGCACGCTACACTGACAGCCGCCCTCGGGCGGCTGTTTTGTTATGAATCACGCAAGGACAGGTCATGAGTGAATTGCCACGCAGCATCGCCGGCGTCGGCGGCGCATCAGCCACGGCCCATGCCCAGCTTGGTAGTGTTGCCACGCCTGCGCCGGCGCGTGACTGGCCTGTCGGCAGCGAATTGCAGTTGCAGGTCGCCGCCATCGAGCCCGACGGCAGCATCCGCCTTGATGGCGACGGCGTGCGCCTGCTGCTGCGCCACTGGCCAGCTGCGCTGCCACTACCCGCCTATGGCAGCAGCTGGCCATTTCGCCTCTTGCTGCTGGACGGCAAGCCGCGCTGGCAGCTGCAAATGCCGATGCCGATAGCCGACGCAGCGCCAGCGCTCGCCGAGCCGCTGGTGCCGGTGCCGGTGCCGGTGCCGCAGTTTCAGGCCCGTGCGCCCACGAAAGAAAGCCTCGCCGCCAGCTATCGCGAGGCCGTGCTGGGCAGGTTGGCCGCAGCCGCCACACAATTCCATCACGAAGCCGGGCAGCAACTGTCCGGCAGCCTGCTTGCGCTGGCCGGCGAGCAGACCATGGCCGCGCTGCGCCAGCCGCCGTCCGCCATCACGCCGTTTCCGCTAAGCCTGCCCCTGTGGCTGTGGGGCGGACCGCTGCTGCAGCTGTCGGTCGAAGACCCGCCAGACGCAGCCGAAGACGACGTCCCGCCGCTGGATCTGCTGTGGCAATTGCCGCTGGCCGACGGCACGCTGCTGCACGGCCGCCTGCGCTGGCTGCCGGGCGTAATCTGGCTGGATGTCTGGGGAGAGGAGTCTGCGCGGCGGCAGTTCGCCGCCTGCTGGCCAGGGTTGGCCGCAGACTATCGCGCCGCCGGCATCGGCATAGACCTGCATCTGGGCATCATCCCGCGCATGCACGGCCTGATGCTGGGCATGCACGGCATCAGCCTGTTCGAACCCACGCGCCTGCTGGCCGAGCTGTTTCAGGCCGTTGCGATCCTGTTTGCCGCGCTGCGCCCGCTGCCGCGGATGGCTGACTAGCAGGTCATTGTGCAGGAGTGAAAAACGCCCGATGTCAGCATCGGGCGTTTTGTTTGCGGCCAAGCTTGGCAGTCGATGCGCGGTACGCGCCTGGCTTCGCAAGCGCGTCGCCAGTCTGCAGGTCAGGCACAAAAGTCTGCGCAGTTCCGTTCTGATGTGTGTTTACCGGCACGACATTGCCACAAGCCCTGACAAACAAGGTGATAAACCAAAGTCATCAGCAGATATACACAGCAAGCGCCGAAACAGACCGCCACCAGAATGATCGAGCCTGAAGTACATGGGAAAACAGTCCCGTACGCATGTGTACTTGCCAGCAGGCACGGGCATCATCGCCTTGCCTGTTCGATAGATATCGCAATATCATGCCGAGATATACACATCAACCAAAAGAAATAGACACCTAATATAGGTGTCTATTACACGTTAGGCGGCACATGGCCTATGCAAGCCACCAAGATCCTAGATCAGTCACAGTTGCCTCTCATACTTGAGGCGCTGTTCGCGTCTGGCCAACCCGTAGTCTTTGAGGCTTACTCCGCCTACGACAGCCATCTCAAGTCCTTTGCAGCCGTCACCGATCTACGTGCATACCTTGAATCTGAGCTGACGCGGCGAAGTGGCATGGCTCTCTTGGTCGTTCACTACCCCGAGGCGCTTGGCCAGGTGCAAACGACTACCATCAAGCTCCGTCCCGAAAAGTGCGATGGAGCCACATGGCGAGAAACCATCGAGGGCTGGGGGTTGATTCAAGTCCAACTCAAGGCCAACGGCAATGGCACAACCGAGTGCCGCATTGCAGTGAACTCCCAAGCGAGGGCAAACGCATGGTCGCAAACACTTCCACAGCCTGGCGACCCGTCCCTCTGGGATTGGAAGGCGGTTGAAAAGCATGCACGCCGGCTCATTCGCGTGCTCCGATCAGCCGCCTAACCCCTCCGTCAAGGGGACCGCTTGCGCTTACGCGCAATCGGCCCCTTACGCCCAACGTTAGGCTTCTTAAAGGATTTTCTCTTTGAAAGTGTTTCTAGCAGACTCGTTCGCGGATGAAGAAGGACCCCTCGCAGAAGAGGGAAAGACTGTTTATGTTCAAGGTCCCAAGGAAAAAATACTTGAGCTCTGCAAATTCTTTGAGAGCGTAGCGGTGCATTTGAAAGACAATGAATATTGTCATATGCACTTCATGGATTCGTCTCCGTCTTGGAGCAAAGAGGGCTACATAGATATTGCGGTCGATGTAGAGCCTAACGAATCATCCAAGCGGACGCCTTCCGGCGCCGCTTAACTCCAACGTTAGGCTGTCAATGAAGATTTTCCGCGTACCGGATACGGTAACCCAGGCCTCGTTGCAACGTCAGTTTCCGGAGTTGCAGGCAGTGCTCGAACGCGAATCCCATTCGATGGGACGTTTTGCTATCTCAGTGTTCGATCACTGGCTTCGCGATGAGTCGGAGTGGCATTTGATGGATTGCTTTTATGGGCCAGAACGGGTCGCACGTGACAAGAAGCTTCTCGCGCACTGGGAAGCCCTGTTTGACGCAACGGAAATTTATACGATTAGGTATCGTGGGCGCTGGCCACATAAGTCGAAACTGGTGATTAAGAAGTACCTCGATAGAAATGGATTTCTTGAGCACTGTCGCTTCGATCCGCATAAGGCTCCAACTCAATTCATATTACTACCAGAGTATGATTGTATTTTCGCGGCTTCCTGGGACGATACGAACGTTGCCTTCTTTAACGCCAGGGAACGCGCCGAACCACTCATCTCTTTGGCCAAAAGCTGCGGGCTGCATTGTCTTGAGTTCGATGCTTAAGCCTAACCTATTAATCAACCGAACAACTTACGCGCTGCGCGCTCCAGCCGCCGGTTATCGCACACGTTAGCCATCATGAATATGCGCCGGAACTTTCTTCTCTCCCTGCTCGCGCTGGCTGCGTCGAGCGCAATTGCCCAATCACCGAAGAGAAATAGCCGAATGATTACGCTCCAAGCGCTTGAGGAAATGTTCGGAAACATGCGCGCAAACACAAAATGGAACATTGATGGTGAGCTTCTTTGGGGATATTTCTTTTTTGATCGGAGCCAAGAGAAACTGCGCCTCCTAGGCCAAGAGCTTCAAAGGGCTGGGTATCGGCTTGTCAATCTTTACCCGTCAGATGACAGCTCCACTTACGTCCTGCATGTCGAAAAAATAGAGCATCACACGCCTCAAACGCTCCACGCCCGGAATCAAGAGTTCTATCGCCTCGCCGAACAAAATCGCATTGACTCATACGATGGTATGGATGTGGGGCCTGTTCTACGGCCTGCAAAACAATAATGGCTAACATCACAATCCACCGGACCTCCGGCAAGCTGCGCTTGCCTGCGTCTGGTGATTTTCAACGTTAGACATCGCTACGCCTCTTAAGGACCGTCATGGGAGCAAAAACTTGGATGGCAGTTTATTCAGCTGGAGATGCAAAGAAGATACTTGCATCCAAGCCCGAGCTGGATAGAGATGCGTCGCTTGCATTCGCCGAAAAGCTATTTCCGAATGAATCTTTGCAGCCGCTTGATGACGGCGATCTTTCTTTCACCAATCCACCGGACGATGAGATATTGGTCGGTTGCTTTCCTGGAGTGGCAGTTGTCGCCGCCAAAGAGTATGCAATCGACCACCCATCAAAAATCCCAACCTCGCTAATTGATGTATCCATCGGCAACACCATTCACCTCCACGCAATGCATAGCGTTGTTGATTGGTTTGCTTACGCGATATGGAAGAACGGTGAGCTAGTTAGGTCCCTTAGCCTTTCTCCAGACAGTGGTGTCATGGAGGATTTGGGCACAAAACAGCTTTTCGAAAATCCTTACTGGGAAGGAAAGCATCCCGCAGTTGATCCAGAAGAAGAGCCCGAAGGATACCCACTTCCATTTCACCCTCTTGAGCTTGGTGAAGCCGCTCTCCTAGAGTTTTTCGGCTACCAACTCGAAGGTATGTTTGATCCAGAAAATCTTGAGGCCGAAGAGATTCCGCTAATGAGGTTTAAGCGCGGTCGCGCTCAGATCGCACCGCAGCCCAAACCTTGGTGGAAGCTATGGTAGATGCGATGTCTAACCCTGCAGTCGAGCGGGACAGCACGGTAGGTTGGGCTGAATGAAATGAAGCCCAACGCTTACTGCGTAAATACAAAGCTTGGCCGCATGCCGTGATGGTTTGCGGCCAACTTCGTTTCGGGTTTGGTATTCGCTGACGCGGAGGGTGATTTTGTATGGCAGCTGCCGCTGGTAACTGTGCGAGGCAAGTGCGGCGTCGGGAGTATTAGGGGATAGGTGCTGGGCTGCTGCCTTCGGCCAATCATGTTCGCTCGGTTTGTCCTGACAGACTTGTCGCGTCGCATTGGTCGTTTTATTTGCGGCCAGCCTGCAGTAGCCCAAGATATCGAGGTGGGGCTGTACGATTACGCTACGCTAATCGTACCTACGGGTTAAGGTAAGGAGGTGTGATGCCCAACATTTACGGCAAAGATAAAGCCACGTAGAGTGGCGTCGCCAGCGGTGATACCTCAGCAGCATCAAGAGGGCATGGCTTTGCGGCCTCGCTGCCTTGCTGCTGCAACCTTATCCTGGCCACACACCAACACAAGCAGGAGTTCATCCATGTTTCTTCCTCCAGAGTCCGGCAGCCCGAGTGACTTCGACTTTTTCATTGGCGAATGGGATATCAGTCATCAGCGCCTCAAGAGCCGGCTGACCGGTTGTACCGAGTGGGAGCATTTTGCCGGGCAAAGCGCCTGCAGGAAGATCCTCGGCGGGTTTGGCAATATTGATGACAACCTTTTGTACCTGCCAAGTGGCCCTTACCGCGCGGCGACGATTCGGGCGTTTGATCCACAGCAGGGCACCTGGTCGATCTGGTGGCTGGATTCTCGTAACCCCGGCTCGATTGATGTGCCTGTTGTTGGCCGCTTTGAGGGGGGTGTTGGTACCTTTCTGGCAAATGAGGTGATTGACTCAAAGCCTGTCGTGGTGCGCTTTGTCTGGACCAAGTCCGAGCTTGACCAGCCGCGCTGGGAGCAGGCGTTTTCGCCGGATGGCGGTGAAACGTGGGAAACCAACTGGATCATGGATTTCACGCGCCGCCCGTCTGCCGAAGCCTGATTCTTCGCATGACCGGGCTATTGCCTGCAGGCCGGGTGAAGTTTGGCAAGACATGCCCATGCGGCTAGCTTTGCATGCTGTCTTCAGCCTCAATACTTCCAAAACAGTCAGCCATCTCCACCAAACAAAACGCCCGGTACCGATGCCGGGCGTTTTGCTTGCGGCCAAGGTTGGCCGCAGCGTTTTCGGGCAACCCTCAGCCCAGCGTACCTACCAGACTCACCTCGCGGTTTTCCGGGACTTCGTTGTACGACAGCACGTGCAGGCCTGGGGCGAACAGGCGGCCGTAGCGGGCGAGTAGCGGGCGCAGCTGCGGCATCACCAGCAGCAGCGGTGCGGTGGCCATCTGTTTCATCTGGTCGCGGATCACCGGCATGTTTTGCTGCAGCTGTTGCAGCACGTTCGGGTCGATGGCGAAGCTGTCTAGCTGCACCTTGCCGCTGTGCTGCGCCTGGCTCAGGGCACCCAGCAGCAGGTTTTCCAGATCGCCGCCGAGGTTGAAGGCCTTCATCTCGCCGCGCGGGCCGAGTATGCCTTGCACGATCTGGCGCTTGAGCGCGGCGCGCACTTCGGCGGCCAGCATGATCGGGTCCTTGCTGTTTTCGGCGGCCTCGACCAGCGTCGTGGCGATGATTTCGACCGGTTTCAGCGATACCTGGTCGGTCAGCAGCAGGCGGTAGACGCGCAGAAGCTGGTTGGCGCTCAGCGCCTGGCCCAGGGCTGCGGCCAACTTGGGCGCTTGTGCCGACAGCCTCTCGTTCAGCGCACTGACATCATCGTGGCGGAACAGCTCGGCCAGATGATCGCGCACCAGCTTGTTGACGTGGGTGGCAATCACGCTGGCGCAGTCCACCACCTGATAACCCAGCCCCAGCGCGCGCGCCTTGTCTTGCGGCTCGATCCAGATCACCGGCATGGCAAAGGCCGGGTCGATGCCGGGGATGCCGTCGATCTGGCCGTAGAGGTTAGGCGAGGGGATGGCCATCAGATGGTCGGCATACACCTCGGCCTCGGCCAGCGTGCTGCCTTGCAATTGCAGCGCATACTGCGTCGGCTTGAGCTTGAGGTCATCGCGCACCGCAATCGGCGGCAACAGCATGCCCATGCCTTCGCTGAGCGTCTGGCGCACGCCCTTGAGTCGTTTGGACAGCGGTGCGCCCTGGCTCTTGTCGATCAGTTTCACCAGCTTGTAGCCCAGTGTCAGCGTCAGATTGTCGCTGTAAGGCAGGCTCTGCCAGTCCGGCTCGTCTTGTGCATCGGCCGCCAGCGCCTGTTGCAGCTGGCTGTTGTCCAGCGGCTTGCTGCTGGCTGGTGCGCTTTCGCGCTGCTGCAAACGCCAGCCGACAAAGACCAGCACCGCGGCAAAACCGGCAAAGACGATGAATGGCATGCCGGGGATGACAGCCAGCACAAACATCATGCCGGCGGCGGAATACAGCACCACCGGCGAGGCCAGCAGCTGGCTGCCCAGCTGCTCTTGCATATCGCCCGAGTCGCTGACGCGGGTGACGATGATGGCGGCGGCCGAGGACAGCAGCAGCGCCGGAATCTGTGCGACCAGACCGTCACCGATGGTCATCAGCGCGTACTGGCGGAAGGCATCCCCCAGCGGCATATCGTGCATCAGCGAGCCGATGGCCACGCCGCCGATCAGGTTGATCAGCAGAATCAAAATACCGGCAATCGCATCGCCACGCACAAACTTGGACGCACCATCCATCGCGCCGTAAAAGTCGGCCTCGTTGCCGACATCGCGGCGGCGCTGTTGTGCGGCCTCTTGCGTGATTACGCCGGCGTTGAGGTCGGCATCAATCGCCATCTGTTTGCCGGGCAGGGCGTCCAGGGTGAAACGCGCCGACACTTCGGAGATGCGTTCTGCGCCCTTGGTCACCACCATGAAGTTGATGATCATCAGGATGATGAATACCACCATGCCGACCACAAAATTGCCGCCTATCACCACATGGCCGAAGGATTCGATCACCTTGCCGGCAGCGTCGGTGCCTTCGTGGCCGTTCAGCAGCACCACCCGCGTCGAGGCGACGTTCAGCGTCAGCCGCAGCAGCGTCGCGCCGAGGATCACCGTCGGGAACACCGAGAAATCCAGCGGCCGCTTGGCTGACACGCTGACCAGGATGATGATGATGGCCAGCACGATATTGAAGGTGAACAGCAAATCCAGCACCAGCGGCGGCAGGGGCAGGATCACCATCGCCAGAATCGCCAGCAGGTAGAGCGGGATGGCGATCTTGTGGCGGGCCAGCAAGGCAGAAAGTTGGCTCAGCGGGTTCATGACACGTTTTCCGGATTGGCTAGGTGATCGGGTACAGGCAAGGCTTCGGGCAAGGTTGGTCGCATGCGGCGCTGGCCATTATTGAAAGCCTTCAACTGCAAGACATAGGTCAGCACCTGCGCCACCGCGCGATACAGCGGCGCGGGAATCTGCTGGTTGACCTGGGTGGTGTGGTAGACGGCGCGCGCCAGCGGCGGCAGCGTCAGCACCGGAATCTGGTGTTCTTGCGCCAGCGTGCGCATGAACTGCGCCATCTCGTCCACGCCCTTGGCGATGATGAATGGAGCTTCGGCGCGGCTTTCGTCGTATTTCAGCGCCACGGCATAGTGGGTCGGGTTGACGATGATGACGTCGGCGCCGGGCAGGGTCTTGCGCATGCCGCGCTGCGCCATCTGCTGCTGGATCTGGCGGATGCGCTGCTTGATCTGCGGGTTGCCCTCGGTCTTCTTGTGTTCGTCTTTCTGATCCTGTTTGCTCATGCGCTGCTCGCGCATGAACAGCAGCCACTGCAAGGGCAAGTCGATCACGGCAAAGATCACGAATACCGAGGCCAGCGCAAACAGCGCATGCAGCAGCAGCTTGCCGGCGGCCAGCAGCGCGGCATCCAGCGGCAGGTCTTTCAGCGCGAAAAAGTCCTGCAGCGCGCCCAGGCTCACCGAGTACATCACCGCGCCCAGCACCAGGGCCTTGAGGATGGACTTGCCGGTTTCGCCGGCATGCTTGATCGACACCACGCGCTCGAAGTGCTTGAGCGGGTTGAGGCGTTCGAGCTTGGGAAAGAAATGCTTGCTGACAAAAATCCAGCCGCCCGGAAACAGCGAGAAGGCGATGATCAGCAGCGGGATGATCAGCAGCGGCAGGATCATCTTCAGCAGCAGCCACAGGCTGCCGTAAAACAGTTTCGACCAGGTATTCTCCAGCGTGCCGCTGCCCGTCAGCGGCGCAAACGCGAGTGCAAACAACTGGCGGAAGTCTTCCAGCCAGTAAGGCATCTGCCAGAAACTCAGCCACACCGCGATTACCAGGCCGACGGCCGAGGCCACGTCTTTCGAGCGCGGTACCTGGCCTTCGCGCCGGGCATCGCGCAGCTTTTGCGGCGTGGCCTTTTCGGTTTTTTCGCCAGTACGCGACTCAGCCACGGCCGGCTCCCATCATGGCCTGCACCAGCAGCAGCATCTGGTTGCTGAGTTTCAGATATTGCTCGGGCAAGAACTGCATCTGCAGCAACAGGGCCAGCAGGCCGAACAGCGTCACCAGCGGAAAGCCCAGCGAAAACAGATTGAGCGCCGGCGCGACGCGGTTGATCAGGCCAAAGCCCAGCTGCACCACAAAAGTCGAGAAAATCGCCGGCAGCGCCAGCAGGATGGCGGCCGAAAACACCCAGGCAAAGCTGGCGGCCAACATCATTAGCGAATCGGGAATCAGGCGGCTGCCGACCGGCCACACCTTGAAGCTGCTGAAGGCGATCTGCGTCAGCAACAGGTGGCCGTCCATCGCGAAAAACAGCAGGGCGGCAAACAGGTAGAACAGATTGGAAATCACATCGGACGAGTTGCCATTGCCGGGGTCGTTCATCACCGCCATCGACAGGCCGATCTGCGACGACACCAGAAAGCCCAGCAGCGACAGCACCACCATCACCAGCTGGAAGGCAAGGCCGAACAGCAGGCCGATGATGGCCTGTTCCAGCGTGACGACGACCGCCAGCAGCGAGAAGGGGTCGATCACCGGGGTGTCGTGCATGGCCGGCAGGCTGGCCACTGCCAGCACCAGCGCCAGGCCCAGCCGCACGCGGATCGGCACCAGGCTCTCGCCCATGAACGGTGCCATGCTCAGCGCGGCCATATAGCGGCAAAACGGCCACCACAGCGCCGGCAATAGCGTCACCAGCTCGGCTATCAGTCCGTTAACGGCCATTTAGCCCACCAGCGTGGCGGCTTGCTGGAAGATGCGCACGCAAAAATCCATCAAGAGGCCGCTGATCCAGTGGCCGGCCAGCGCAATGGTGGCCAGCGTCACCAGCAGGCGCGGCAGGAAGGACAGCGTCTGTTCGTTGATCTGGGTGGCGGCCTGGATCAGGCTGATGATCACACCGACGATCAGGCTGGGCACGATCAGCACCGTCACCAGCAGGATCACGATATGCAGGCTGTCATTCACCACATCAACGGCAATATCGGGAGTCAGCATCAGTAAGCCTGTATCGAAGTCACCAGCGTGTTGACGGTCAGCGACCAGCCATCCACCAGCACAAACAGCAAGAGCTTCAAGGGCAGCGAGATCACCAGCGGCGACAGCATCATCATGCCCATTGCCATCAGCACGCTGGCTACCACCAGATCAATCACCAGAAAGGGGATAAACAGCATGCAGCCGATCTGGAAAGCGGTTTTCAGCTCGGACAACACAAATGCGGCCAACTTGACGGTAAACGCATGCTCGGCCGCATTCTTGATATGCGCCTCGCCGGACAGCTTGGCCACCTGTGCCAGCGCGGTCTTGTTGGTCTGCGCCAGCATGAAGCGCGACAGCGGCACTTCGGCGCGCGCCAGCGCCTCGACCATGCCGATCTCGTCGCGGTCGTAAGGCTGCATGGCGTTCTGCCAGACATCCAGCCCGACCGGCCGCATCACCAGCAAGGTCAGGATCAGCGCCACGCCGGTAATCACGCGGTTGGGCAGGCCCTGTTGCAGGCCCAGCGCCTGACGCAGCAAGGACAGGATGATGATGAAGCGGGTGAAGCAGGTCATCATCATCACCAGTACCGGCAGCAGACCCAGCAGGGTCATCAGCACCAGAATCTGGGTCTTGACGGTGAAATCGGTATTGCCGCCGACACCGCTGGCCGACAGCAGTTTTACCGTGTCGTCGGCCCAGGCAGGCAGGGCGGCCAGCAGCAGGGCAGGGGCAAGAGCCGCCAGCAGGCGGCCACGACGCGACATCATGGCGCGAGGCTGCCCAGATCGAGGCTGTCGAGCGAGATCACGCGCAGGCCGTAGTTTTCACCGGCCACCACCACTTCGGCCTTGCCGATCACTGTGCCGTTGATCTTGATATCCAGCGGCGCGCCGGCCAGCTTGTCCAGCTCGATGACCGAGCCATTCTGGATATGGGTCAGCTCGGCCAGCGAGATTTCGGCGCTGCCGACTTCCAGCGTCAGCGACACCGGAATCTTGCGCAAAAAGGCACTCATATCGCGCGCCGGGGCAGCCGGTGTGGCGGGGGCGGCTGCGGCCGGGGCGGCTTCGGGGTTCAGGCCGGCCAGCATATCGTCCAGATCAAAATTCTCGTCTTGCATCGCTTAATCCACATCCTGAAAAGAGGTAAGGCACAGCTTGCCGCTGCGCTCGACAACGTTGGCCGCAAAAATCTGGCGCTGGCCGATCAGCACCTCGGCCTTGGGCGCGAGGCGTACCGGCAGCACGCTGCCGACCTGCAAATCCAGCACCTCGCCCAGCGGCAGCTGCATCTGCAGCAAGCGGGTGTCGAGGCGCAGACGCAGCTCGTCGGCAAAAGCCTTGGCCGGAGCACTGTCGCTGGCGGGGATTTCACCGCCCAGCTGTTGCAGCAGGCTGGCGAGAAACGCTTCGTCCAGCCCCAGTTGCAGGCTGCCTTGCGACTGGCCTTCCGGATTGCTCAAGCCCAGCTTCACCTCCCACACCGGTGCCGGGTGCGGCACATGGCTGAGGTCTTCCGGCTGGGCGCTGTCGTCGTCGGCTGCGGCCAACAGCTGCAGCAGGCACAGGCTCAGGCGCTGGCCCAGCAGGCGGCCAAGCCGGCGTTCGGTGTCGCTTTCCTTGGGCAGTGTCTGCGGCTGGCTGTCGCTCTTGCCGCCGTAGCGGTATTCGAGAATCTGCAAGAGCAGCGGCCGCTCGATATGCACGGCGATCAGGCCGCGCGCGCTGCGGTGCCAGCTGCGGCGCAGGCTCTCGTCGGCCTTGGCCACCACGTCGAGCTGGCTGACAACAAAGCGGGCGTGGTAGCGGGTGTTCAGCTCGCGCTCGATAAAGTCGGCCAGTGCCACCTGCAGGCGGCGCAAGAACTGCGGCAAGAGGTGAAACGGCCGCCCGAGTGTTGCCGTGGCAACGGCCGTCATGGCTGCGCTTTCTGCGGGGGCAAATACTCTGGACTTGGGCATGCGTGTGTCTGGATCAATCCGCTGGGGGCTGGTTCAGCAGTCGCGCGTAGCGCTGCTCTGGGTATCGGGGCGTATGGTACTGAAGCCGGCTGGCGCTGTAGGGTGAAAATTCACGTAAGCATCTGTGAAAATTTACACCGACTATCAGTAAGCAAGAGGTTTAAACTGCGGCCGCAATACACCGGCGAGGTGGTGCGTGCGGCGGGGCGGAAGGCCTGTGTCTGCGGCCAACCTTGCTGCCTTGATGCCTGATTTCACCGGATGTTTACCTTGCCATGGCCAACCAGATCGACTTGCTGATTCGCGCGGATCAGCGCCAGCTCCAGGACGAGATGAGCAATCTCGCGCAGATTGCCGCCGCCTCGCCACACGCCGCCGCGCCTGCTGACAGCCAGATGAGCTTTTCTGCCGCCATGATGAATGCCGTTTCGGCCGTGGACGGAGAGAGCCGTGTGGCCAGCGAAAAAATGGCCGATGTCGACAGCGGCCGCAGCGACGATCTGATCGGCGCGATGATGCTGAGCCAGGAGGCCAGCCTGTCGTTCTCCATGCTGATGCAGGTGCGTAACAAGGTGGTTTCCGCCGTGGACGACCTGATCAAGATGCCTATCTGAGCGACGCTGAACCGTGCTGACCCAACTGAAAACTTCCTTCTCCAGCCTGCGTGAAAAAGGCCTGCCCGCTCCGGCACTGGCCGGCTCGGCTACCCGTTACCTGCTGCCGGCCATTGCGCTGTCGTCCTTGCTGGCGGTGGCGGTGGTGTTCTACCTGTGGCAGGACAATGCCAGCTACAAGCCGGTATTCGGCGCGCAGGAAAAAGTCGCGGCCAGCGACATGATGGCCGTGCTCGATGGCAGCCAGATTCCATACCGCCTGCATCCGCAAACCGGCCAGGTGCTGGTGCCCGAAGCGCGACTGGGCGAGGTGCGCATGCAGCTGGCGGCCAAGGGCGTGGTGGCGCAGCTGCCGGCCGGCCTCGAGCTGCTGGATAAAAACGACCCGCTGGGCGTCAGCCAGTTTGTGCAGGACGTGCGCTTCCGCCGCGGCCTCGAAGGCGAGCTGGTGCAGAGCATTCTGGCGCTGGAGCCGGTGCGCGCCGCCCGTGTGCATCTGTCGCTGCCGAAAAGCAGCAGCTTTGTCGGCGCGGCCGAAGACAAGGGCTCGGCCTCGGTAGTGGTCAGCCTCAAGCCTGGCCAGACGCTGAACGACGAGCAGATTTCGGCGGTGATCAAGCTGGTGTCGGGCAGCGTCTCCACGCTGGACCCGGCCAAGGTCACCCTGGTCGATCAGGCCGGCAATCTGTTGTCGGCCCGGCTGACGCTGGGCGAGGGCGGGGTGCCGGTCAACGAGAGCGACAAGGAGCGCAAGCACCGCGAGCAGGCGCTGGCCAATGTGCGCGACATCCTCACACCGGTAGTGGGTGCCAATAACTTCCGCGTCAGCATTGCCGCCGAAGTCGCCAACGACCGCATCAGCGAAACCCGCGAAAAATTCGGTGAAGCACCGAAGGTGACCAACGAGGCTTCGCGCCTCGAAACCAGCAGCGAACGCGCAGCCCTCGGCGTGCCGGGCTCGTTGTCGAATACCCCGATCAATACCGACGCTTCTGCTCCGGCTGCCGAAGGCAACAGCAAGAATGCCGTGACCCGCCAGTACGCCTACGACCGCAGCATCATGCAGATCCAGCATGCGCGCGGCCAACTGTCGCGCCTGAGCGTGGCGGTGGTGCTGAACGAAGCGGCTGCGCCGGGCGGCCGTGGCTGGACGCCAGAGCAGCTGGCCAATATCGAAAAACTGTTGCGTGGTGGCCTGGGCATCAAGGCCGAGCGTGGCGATGCGCTGGTGCTGTCGGCGCTGGCCTTCCCGGCCGCCAATGCCGAGGCGCTGCCGTGGTGGGAAAGCCCGCTGGTGGGCACCGGCCTGTCCTGGCTGGGTTATGCCATCACTGGCCTCCTCGCCTACCTGCTGCTGGCGCGTCCGCTCCTGAAGCTGCTCAAGCAAAGGTTGGCCACACAGCCGCCAGCCGCGCTGCCGCTGGCCTTGGGTAAGGATGATGCCGCGCCGGTCACCATAGGCGCCGCCGACGTGCGCGAGCATCAGTCGGATGCCGACCCGCAGATGCAGGCTGCCGAGCGTGCCGCCGGCCTGCCGACGCCGGATGCCGGCCGTCATGCGGTGGTGCCGTTACTGGAAAACTACGATCTGCCACCGGCCGGCTCGACAGTCGATGTGCTGGTGGATCACCTGAAGCATCTGGCTGCCAAGGAGCCTGAGCGCGTGGCCGAAGTCGTCAAACAATGGGTGCAGAAAAATGGTCGAACAGAATAAATCCGCTGCCGAGCTGGCAGCCATGCCCGAGGGCATGAGCCCCTTGCAGCAGGCGGCCATTCTGCTGTTGTGCATGGGCGAAGAGCCGGCCTCGGCGGTGCTGCGCTGCTTGTCGCGCGAAGAATTGCTGGCGGTGACGCAGGAAATGTCCTCGCTCAGCGGCATCAAGGTCGATGCGGTGAAAACCAGCATCCAGAAATTCTTTGACGAATACCGTGAGCAAAGCGGCGTGCATGGCGCCAGCCGCGCCTTCCTCAAGCGTTCGCTGGATCTGGCACTGGGCAGCGATATCGCCAACAGCGTGCTGAACAATATTTATGGCGATGCCATCCGCCCCAAGATGGCGCGTTTGCAGTGGGTGTCACCCAAGTGGCTGGCCGAGCGCATCGCCGGCGAGCACGTGCGCATGCAGGCGGTGTTTCTTGCCTTTCTGCCGCCGACACTGGCCGGGCAGGTGGTGGAAGAATTACCCGAAGCCAGCCGCGATCTGGTGCTGGTGAATATCGCACGGCTGAAGGATGTCGACAGCGAATTGCTGATCGAGCTGGAAGAGCTGGTCAACCAGTGCCTGGATAGCCTGCACACCCAGAGCACGCCAGTCGAAGGCATGCAGCAGACTGCTGACATCATCAATCGTCTGCCGGGCGATCGCGCCCGCATGATCGAGCTGCTGCGCGGCCACGATCCGGCCATCGTCAGCGAGATCGAGGCACGTATGTACGACTTCTTCGTGCTGTCGCGCCAGACCGAGGCGGTGCTGTTGCGCATTACCGAAGAGATTCCGCTGGAGATGTGGTCTATCGCGCTCAAGGGCGCGGAGCCGGCAGTCAGCGAAGCGATTACCCAGACCATGCCGCGCCGTCAGGCACAGGCATTCGAGGCGATGATGCGCCGCTCCGGCCCGGTGCCGCTCAGCCGCGTCGAAGAAGTGCGCCGCGACATCATGGCCCAGGTCAAGACACTGGCCGAGGCCGGCGAGATCAATCTGCAGCTCTTCCCTGAGGAAGTGGTCGAGTGAGCTGGCGCACCTACCGATTTCCGCCACTGCTGCAACTGCCGCTTTCCGCTGGCAGCCCGCAACATGATGGGCAGCAGGACGGACAACAGGCCGCGCTGGACGGCTACCGTCAGGGCATGGAGCTTGGCTACAGCGAAGGCTATGCCGGTGGCGAACAGGCTGGCCTGGCGGCCGGGCAAGAGGCCGGTTATCAGGCAGGGTTGGCCGCAGGCCGCGAGGCCGGCCGGCAGGAGGCGCTGGCCCAGCTGCGCGCCGAGTTTGCCGATGCCGCCCGCCCGCTGGAAGCAGTCACCGCCGCGATGGAACGCGCGCGTGTCGACTATCAGGCCGCGTTGCGCGACGACGTGATCAATCTGGTGGCCAAGGTGGCCAAACAGGTGATCCGCTGCGAACTGGCGCTCAAGCCGGCGCAGATTCTGGCGCTGGTCGAAGAAACCCTCGCCGCCTTGCCGCCGCTCAGTGGCGAAGTCGAAGTGCTGCTCAATAGCGAAGAATTCCAGCGCATCAGCGAGCTGGCCCCCGAGCGTGCCAGCCGCTGGGCCTTGCGCGCCGACAACAGTCTCGCCCATGGCGAAGTGCGTATCCGCAGCGCCGAAAGCAGCATCGACGCCGGTTGCGCACAAAGACTGGATGCCTGCGTCGATCGCCTGCGCGAGCAACTGGCACAGGATGCGCACGAGCCGGCATCGACCGACAGCATGGTTGTTGCGCCAGTCTCGGCGGAACAGCCCGACGAGACCGCCCAGCATGCAGTGCAGCCGGCCAAGCCGCGCCGAAGCCGCAGCGCCGCTGCCAAAATTGATAGCGCCGAAACCGCTGTGCCGGCCAAGCCCGCACGCAGCCGCAAGGCCAAGCCGCAGGCAGACGGAGAGCAATGATGTTGCGCGACTCGCTGACCCGACTCGATCTGTCCGATGTGCCGCTGGCCACCGTCACCGGCAAGCTGGTGGCCTCCAGCGGCTTGCTGCTGGAAAGCGTCGGCTGCCCGCTGGCCACCGGCCAGCGTTGCCAGATCGAGACCGCCAGCGGCGAGATGCTGGCGGCGCAGGTGGTGGGTTTCCGCCGCGAAGTCGCCTACCTGATGCCGTTCAAGAAACCGACCGGCCTGTGCACCGGCGCGCGGGTGATTCCGTCGCCGGATAACAGCGTGCTGATGATAGGCGACAGCTGGCTGGGGCGTATCGTCAACGGTCTGGGCGAGCCGCTGGATGATGGCGGTCGTCTCGGTGGCGACTGGCCGCTGGCCGCCCACCCGCCACGGATCAACCCGCTACGCAAGCAGCCGGTGGCGCAGCCGCTGGATGTGGGTGTGGCAGCGATCAACGGCATGCTGACCATAGGTCGCGGCCAACGTGTCGGCCTGTTTGCCGGCAGCGGCGTTGGCAAGAGCGTGCTCTTGGGCATGATTACGCGCCACACCGAGGCCGAGGTGGTGGTGGTCGGCCTGATCGGCGAGCGCGGCCGCGAGGTGCGCGAGTTTGTCGAGCATTCGCTGGGCAAGGAAGGCCTGGCCAAGGCGGTGCTGGTGGTGGCCCCGGCCGACGAATCGCCGCTGATGCGGCTGCAGGCCACCGAGCTGTGCCACAGCATTGCCGCGCATTTTCGCGATCAGGGCCGCAATGTGCTGCTCTTGGTTGATTCGCTGACCCGTTATGCGATGGCGCAGCGCGAAGTGGCGCTGGCACTGGGCGAGCCGCCGGCGACACGCGGTTATCCGCCTTCGGTGTTCGGCATGTTGCCGGCACTGGCCGAGACGGCCGGTAATGGCGAACACGGCCAAGGCAGCATGAGCGCGATCTACACCGTGCTGGCCGAAGGTGACGATCAGCAAGACCCGGTGGTGGATACCGCCCGGGCGATTCTCGACGGCCACATCGTGCTGTCACGCACCCTGGCCGAGCAGGGGCATTACCCGGCGATTGATATCGGTGCGTCGGTCAGCCGTTGCATGAGCCAGATCACCAGCCGCGAACACCGCGCGTTGGCCAGTGGCCTGAAGGGCTTGTGGGCGCGTTATCAGGAAATCCGCGGGCTGATTCCGCTAGGCGCTTATGTGCCGGGTGCCGACCCGCAGGCCGACCGCGCGGTGCGGCTGATGCCGCAGATCGAACAGATCCTGCAACAGCCGGCCGACAGCGTCGCCACGCTGGCGCAAGTGCTGGCACAAATGGAGGGCGCACTGGCATGAATCCGCAGCAAAGACAGTTACAGCAACTCACACAACTGATGCAGCTGAAGGCACTGGATGTGCAGCGCCTGCAGCGCGAAGTTGCACTCAAGCGCCAGGAAGAAGAACGCTACCAGCGCAATCTGGCACGGCTGGACGAGCTGTGCCGTGGCAGTGGCCTGGCCGGCAAGACCGTGTCGGCGCTGGCGCTGAACAGCGCGGCTTACAAGAATCATCTGTTGGCGCTGAAAGCCTCGCAGCAGCTGGATCTGCAGCTGCTGGCGGCGGATCGCACGCGCAGCCAGCAGGCACTGCTGGCGGCCAACCTCAGGCACGAAGTGCTTGGGGATGTGGCGGCGCGTACTGCGGCAGGGATTGCCCACAGCGCCGAAAAGCAGGCGCAGAAACGCACCGACGAATTTGCCGGCCTGGCCTGGCAGCGACAGCAGGGGCGGCCGTGATTATTCACATCTTTTCAAGAATCCGGCAGCGACGGTCGCCTACATGGGTATTCGCGACACGTTTAGAGGGGCAATACCATGGAAATTAATCCATCGCAGATCGCTACCCAGCTGGCTCAGGCTTACACCAATACCAGCAATGTGCAGCTGGCGGCCCAGAACAAGGCGCAGAAGGCGCGTACTGACGGCCTGTCACAGTTGCAGAAGGCATTACAGGATTTCCGCAGCACGCTGACTACGCTGGGCGGAAAGAAGAGCATGCTGGCCTCGAGTGCTGTGCTGAGCCGTGAAGGGGTTGCGACCGCCACCACGTCGGCCAGTGCTCAGGCTGGCAGCTATGCGCTGTTTGTCGAAAAACTGGCCAGCAATCACCAGCTCGCCTTCGGCAATATCACGCCGCAAACGGCTGCCGGTGCCGGCACCCTGAAGATCAGCCAGCAGGATGGCAGCCAGTTCAGCATCGATCTGAGCGCCGCCGACAGTGATGGCGATGCCGCGCTGTCGGTCACCGAGATGGCGCGCAGCATCAACCAGCATACCAGCGGCAAGGTCAGCGCCATGGTGGTGACCACCAATGGCGAGAGCCGCCTGCTGCTGTCGTCCGGTGTGTCGGGCGCCAATGGCGCGCTGACGCTGGACACCTCGGCCTTGTCTGCCGGCCTGCAAACCGCCTTGACCGCACCGCAAACCCTAGCCGCCGCCGAAGACGCGGTGGTGTGGCTGGGCGGCAAGGACACTGGTGTGCGCATGCAGCAGTCGTCCAACACCTTTACCGCCATTCAGGGTGTGACCCTCAATCTGCAAAGCGCGATGAAAACCGGCGATGCCGCGCTGCAGCTGACGGTGTCGCGCAATGGCAATGACACCGCGGCCAACGTGCAGAGCTTTGTCGATGCCTACAACAGCCTGCAAAAAACACTGTCCGGCCTGACCAGCAGCGGCGGCGAAAAGAGCGCGGCCGGCATTTTTGCCAGCGATGCCAGCATTCGCGGCCTGCGCGAGCAGCTCAACAACACCGTGCGCCAGACTTTTGGCAATGTGCGCCTCGCCGAGATGGGCGTCAGCGCCAGCCGCGACGGTGTGCTGAGCCTGGACCGCAGCAAGCTCGACAAGCTGTTGCAGGACAAGCCGACGGCGCTCGACAGCTTTTTCAGCGACAGCAATGGCGACGGCCTGATCAAGACCCTGCGCGGCAGCATGGATCAGTGGCTGAAAACCGGCAGCGGCACGCTGGCGATGCGTCGCCAGTCGTCCGAGCGCATGCAGGCCGACCTCGACAAGCGCCAGCAGCGCATCGATGGCGAATACGAACAGGTCTACAAACGTTATCTGATGCAGTTCACCCAGCTGCAGCAGATGCAGACCAAGATGAGCGGCACGCTCGACAGCCTGAATAACTACTTTGCCCAGCAAGGCATATAAGGAACATCGTGGATTACGACGCGTATCGCAGCTATCACGCTGTCAATCTGGAATCACAAACGGCCAGCGCCTCGCCGGTACAGCTGGTACTGGTGCTGTTTGACGGGCTGGAGGAAGAACTGGCGCGTGCGCGCGGCCATATCGAACAGCAGCGTTTCGAGCAGAAGGGCGAGAGCATAGGCAAGTGCATCAACATCCTGAACGGTCTGTCGAGCGCTCTGGATATGGATAGCGGCAGCGAAGTGGTGCTCAACCTCGCTCGTTTGTATGACTACTGCACCTATCGCCTGTATCACGCCAGCATCGAGCTGGACGTGGCGGCGCTGGATGAGGTGGTGCAACTGCTGGCCACCCTCAAGGGCGGCTGGCTTGGCGTACAGGAACAACATGAAGCCCTTTGATCTGAATGACTTTCGCAGTCGTGTGCGCCAGGCACTGGATGCCGGCGATCTGCAAGGCATCGTGGCGCTGGATGGCGAGCTTGACCAGGTACTGAAACAGTCTTCCCGGTTGAATCCGCCAGAAATCAGCAGCCTGCGCACGCTGTATCAGCAGTTGCTGAGCGAGATCGGCCGCGCGATGCAGCAGTCCGAGCTGGAGCTGGCGCAATACCTGCAACAGCACGAACAGCGTTCGGCCTATGCCAGCTTCAGCGCGATGGGAGACGAGGCATGATGGCCGCGCTCAGCAGTCTGACTGCGGGAAAGTCGCCAGCTGCGGCCAATCCTGACCGGGTTGCCGCTCAGGACGGCGAGGCCGCTGACACGGATGTCTTGCTGTCGTTCGGCGAGACCCCGTTTGCCAATCTGCTGGAGGGCGAGCTGCCGCAGGCAAGTGACAGTATCGAGGCCAAGACTGATGAAGTGAGTGAAAGTGAAGAGGTGGATTCGGCAGATCCGCTGCAGCCGATGCTGCAGGCAGCTGCTGTGCCGCTACTGCTGTTACCCGAGTTGGCCGCAAACGACAAAACACAGCTCGTTCAGTCCGGCGTACTGAGTGTCATTGGTCTCTCGAGTGCGGATTCGGCAACAGGGGTTATCGACGCCTCTGCAGCGCAGAATCAGCCCGGCATTGATTTGCTACCTGATTTGCTGGCTAAGACTGAGCTGGAGTTGCTGGATGGCAATGCGCCAAACAAGGCAGAGATACGCACGCTGTCGTCCTCTTTGCTGGCACTGGGCGTGCCGGCGCTGCGCGAGATGCCGGCCGATAGCCGTGTCGAGTGGGCGGCGGTAGCGCTGGTGCCACAGGCCGAAGGTGGCAAGCCGCAGGCACTGCAGCAATTGTTGGCCGAGCGTCTGGCGGTGCAGTCCAGCCACGGCATGGACCGGGCTTTGATCCGCCTTGATCCACCACGTTTTGGGGCGGTGGAAATCAGCCTGCAGCAAGAAGGCGGCCGTCTGCTGGTGCAACTTACCGCCAGTCACGGCGAAGTGGTGCGCCAGCTGCAAGGCATCGGAGATGTGCTGCGCCAGGAATTGGGCCAGCGCCAGTTTCACAGCGTGCAGGTTGATATCCGCCACGGCATGCACGACGGCCAGCAACAGCAGCAGGGTAGTCGCCAGCAGGCACAGCAGGAGGCTCAGCCCGGACGTGCGCTGCAGCTGGATGAAGATGGCAGTTCCGGCAGTTTTGCCGCAGAGAAAGAACAAGCATGAATAGCAAGACCCTGGTCGCGATTTTGCTGGCGGTAATCGTCTTGCTGTTGGCCGCAGGAGGCGCTGGCTTCTGGTGGATGCAGCAACAAGCTGGCAGCAAGCACAGCGAAGCTGTCGCACCGGTCGAGAAAAAAGCGCCTGGCCGCTTTATCTCGCAAGAAAAAATCATCGTGATGCTCAAGTCGGCCACGCCGGATAGTCAGGCGTATATGTCGGTAGATCTGGTGTTCCGCAGCAGTGACGAGTTGCTGCCGCAAGCCAAAGAACAGCTGCCTTTCATGAAAAGCATCGCGGTGCGCGCGCTGTCGAATCTGAGTCGCGAGCAGGCGGCCGGCATGACGGTGGATGATTTCCAGCTGCTGTTGATGCAGTCCTATACCGAGACCTATCGCAAGGAGCAGCTCACGCGCCCCTTCTCCGATGTACTGGTCAGCAAACTGATCGTCGAGTAAATCATGCACGCCCTGCTTGCCTACGACGCCGATGAAGCGCTGCTGGATGAGGCGGCTGTCATCGACAGCCATGCCAGCCTGGTCAAACGCGCCGTGCGGCAGCTGTCTTCACAGGCCTGCGGCGTGATGGAGCGCGAAGACATGATGCAGATCGGGCTGATGGCCTTGCTGGAGGCGCTGCGTCGTTACGGCGTGCCGGACGAACAGTTTGCCGGCTTTGCCATGCTGCGTATCCGCGGTGCAATCCTCGACGAATTGCGCCGGTTGGATTGGCGGCCGCGCAGCGTACGGCAGGACGCGCACAAACTGCGTGATGCCTGGCGCGAACTGACGCGCAAGCTCGGGCGCGAGCCGCAAGAGCAGGAGGCAGCGCTGGCGCTGGGCATCAGCCTGGCCGAGGTACAGAGCTTGCTGCAGGCCGAGAACGCCGAGGCCATGCACAGTTTTGACGAGCTGCTGGCCAACGGTGTCGATCTGCCGGATGAGCGCAGCCCTGACGCGCAATTGCAGCTGCGGCTGACCTTGGCCGCAGCCTTGCAGCAATTGCCGGCGCGCGAGGCGCAGGTGATCCAGCTGTATTACGAATACGAGCTGAGTCTGAAAGAAATCGCGCTGGTGCTGGATCTGACCGAGGCGCGGGTCTGCCAGATCAATAAATCAGCCCTGAAAAAAATGAAAGACTGCCTGCAGGCGTGAGGCTGCAGGCTTTGACGAGCGGATAGGAAACCAAATGCAGCTTCTTCTGGGTATCGCCATCATCATTTTCTGTGTGTTTGGTGGCTTCATGTTGCACGGCGGTGCCTTGTCGGTGATCTGGCAGCCGGTCGAGGTACTGATTATTGGCGGTGCGGCGCTGGGGGCGATGGTGGTGGGCAATCCCAAGCACGTGCTGGTGGAAATGATGCATCAGCTCAAGGCCATCTTCATGCGCAAAAAACATGGCGCGGAATTCCAGCGCCAGCTCTTGCTGCTGATGTACGAATTGCTGATTACCGCTGGCCAGGGCCTGAAGGCGCTGGACGAACATGTCGAATCACCGAGCCAGAGCCCGCTGTTCAACCGTTATCCGCTGGTGCTGGCCGAACCGAAACTGCTGGCGTTCATCGTCGATAACTTCCGCCTGATGGCGATGGGCAAGATCAGTGCGCACGAGCTGGAAGGCGTGCTGGATCAGGAGATCGAAGCGATTTACGAAGAGCTGTCGCAACCCTCCAAATCGCTGCACAAGATCGGTGAGGCGATGCCGGGCTTCGGCATTCTGGCGGCGGTACTGGGTATCGTGATGGCGATGAACAGTGTCAGTGAAGGCGCAACTGCCGGCGAGATCAGCGCCAAGGTCGGTGCCGCGATGGTCGGTACCTTCATCGGTATTTTCGGCTGTTACTGCATGCTCGACCCATTAAGCAATCTCATGCATCAGGAAGTGGACGAAGAGCTGTCCAACTTCGAATCGGTGAAAGTGGTACTGACCACCCATGTGGCCGGCAAGCCGCCGCTGCTGGCACTGGATGCCGGCCGCCGTCTGGTGCAACTGAATACCAAGCCAAGCTTTGCCCAGCTGGAAGGCTGGATCAATGCGCTGGAAGGCACGGTATGAGCGCCGGTAAAAACCAGGGCGGCGGTGAAACCATCATCAAGAAGGTTTCGCGCAAAGGTGGCGGCGGTGGTCATGGCGGGGCCTGGAAGGTGGCTTTTGCCGACTTTGTCTTGGCCTTGATGTGCCTGTTCATGGTGTTGTGGGTGTTGGCCGCACGTGAACAGGAGAACCTGGAAAAAATCCTGCGTGATGGTGCCGGCAAACCGACGGCAGAAGGTACGCAAAACCGTATCGAGTTTGATGGTTCGCCACCGGGCAGCATGATCCCGCGTGAGCCGGTACCGGGCATGGGCAGCAATGGCAAGGCGGACAGCCAGGTCAAGCAGAGCGGTTTTCCGACGGTACTGGATGGCCAGGGGCGCAAGGTCAAGCAGACACTGGACTCCATGCCGCAGCTCAATCTGCTGGCACAGATGGTGTCGACCATGTCGAAGCAGGCCGGGCTGGAGAGCAATCTGCATCTGGTAGTGACGCCGCAGGGCTTGCGCATCATGTTGCACGATACCGAGCAGGAAGGCATGTTCGAACGCGGCAGTGCCATCATGCACCGCCGTTTCAAGGCGCTGTTGCTGGATATGGGACGGGTGTTGTCATCGATCGACAACCAGATCCTGCTGATTGGTCATACCGATTCGGTGCAATACCGCAGCCTTGGCAACAGCATGTTGTCGAACTGGAGCCTGTCGTCCAACCGTGCGATGAGTGCACGTTTGCACCTGCTGGATGGCGGCTTGCCGATGAGCAATGTGCTGCAGGTCGTCGGCATGGCGGATCGTGCACCGTTTGACCCGGAACAACCAACCGCAGCAGCCAATCGCCGCATCGAGCTGTTGGTGATGACATCGGATCAGGCCGAGGCCATCAGCCAGATGTTCGGGTCGCCGGAATTGGCACGGACACGTGGCAATCAGTTGCAGCTGGATACCCGAAATGAGCTGAAAGCCTTGAAAGAGGATGTGATTGGCATGCAATGATTATTTTTGCTGCTAGCGGATAATCAAATGCCATGAATTGCAGCAGTCTTGGTTTTTGATTTATGGAAATCATGGTCAGGATTTAGTGGTTAACCCTTAATCAGTCGTTTGATTGGCAAGACTTATTTTGATCAAACCTCAATGATGTTGCATTTTTGCAACATGAAAATGCCCTGTTCAGTACTGCCGAGCATCGTTTTCAGCTACTGCGTTCAGGGGCGTCAAGTCGCTTTATCCTTTGAAAACCCGACTTTGCGTCGGGTTTTTTTTATCGATGCGGTTTTTTCAAGCATCGCTGATGGCTATTTTTCTGCTTTTTTAATTAACTGTTTTTAATTGATGGGGTTATTAGTAAGAAATACAATGCGGTCCTTGTTTTGTTGCGTTGACTTTTGCTGGGGTGGGCTCATGCGATTAGTCGTTTCAATCAGAAGAGGGCCTTGAATAGATGGACCTGGAAAATATCAAAGAGCAGTTGGCCGCGACCGAATTTTTTGCTGGCCAGTCAGGCAAAATTCTCGATCAGGTCATCCGGCATGCGGTGACCATGCGCGTGCGCAAGGGCGAGTTTGTGCATCAGGAAGGGCAGACGGTTTCTGCCATCTATCTGGTGCTGGCCGGACATCTGCAATCGCATGTCGCCGACAGTGCCGGGCGCAAATATGTGCTGATGTTCAACCATCCGGGCAATCTTCTGGGCGAAGTGTCGTATCTCGATGGCGGGCCATGTGCGTGGAGCGTGATGGCCGAAGAAGAATCCGTGCTGCTGAAATTCAACCGCAAGGACCTGATTGCCATTTTCGGTACTGCCGACGGCTTGCCTAATGACACGGTGCGCAACCACATCCTGATGAGTCTGGCCAGCATGGTGCGTCGTATTTCCGGCTCGCTCAAAAGCCTGGCCTTGCTGGATGTTTATGGCCGTATCCGCTTGCTGTTCAATGAATACATGGTGGAAAGCGACGGGGTGATGCAGCTGAACAAGTCGCTGACCCAGCAGGAAATTGCTGACCAGATCGGCTCCTCGCGCGAGATGGTGGCGCGCATCCTGAAAGAGCTGGTGTACGGCAAGTACATCACGCTGGAAAACCGCCGCATTACCGTGCTGAAGATGCTGCCGGAAAACTTTTGATGTGCAGACGGTTTAAGTTTTTGTCGTGGCTTGTCGCCCAGGATAAACAAGCCCACCGGATTTGAACGAGATAGCCATGCGCATCACCCCGCTACGCAGCGAAACGGCCGACACTTCGGCCAGCCAGAAAACCAGTCGTCACCCGGCTGCCGCCAGCACTGCGGCCAACCTTACCCCTGCGCGTTCGGCACAGCCGGCACCGGCCGCGACCGTGCTGGCCAGTGAAGTGCTGACCCAGGCCAGCCAGAGCCTGCAAGCCATGCCTGATGTTGACCTGAGCCGCGTGGCCGAAGTGCGCGCGGCGCTGGCGCGTGGCGAGATCAGCCTCGATGCCGGCCGTCTGGCCAATATCATCGCGGATTACCACCGGAGTTAAACCCCTATGTCGTCCCAGGCGCAGCTGCGCGAACTGATGCTGGATATCCAGGCGGATCGTCAGGATTACACCACCTTGCAGGATTTGCTGGAGCAGCAGTTTGCCGCCTTTCTGCGGCAGGATGCCGGCACGCTGGGCCAGCTGGCTGGCGCCATCAATACCCTGCTTGATGTGCTGCAGGGGCGCAAGCAGAAACGCCAGCAGCTGGCACGCAGCCTGCAGCCCGACATGAACGGCCGGTCCTTGAACGAGCTGTTCCGCCGCTTGCCCGAGCCGCTGGCCAGCCGCTTTGCCGCAGCATGGCATGCCCTTTGCCAACAGGCCGCCGTGTGCAAGCAATTGAACGAACGTAATGGCATGCTGCTGCAAAACCAGCATGAGTTGTATCAGCGGATTTTGTTTGGCGAGAGTGATGTCTATGTGGCGAGCTGAGTTTTCCTTGCGGCCAACCCTGGCGACGATACCGGCCGCCCCGATAGCGCCGGCGGCGAGTAGCGGCAGCTTTGGCGGCGTGTTCCGCGAAACGCGGCAGGAGATTGCCAGCCTGATCGAGGAGGGCTTTCCGCCGGAGGCGAGCCGGCTCAGCCCGGCAGCAGCAGCCTTGCGCCAGCAACTGCAGGCCGCAGGCAGCAGCGGTGATTATTCGCATCTGGACGAGCAGCAGCAGGCCTTCTTGGCCGAAATCATGCCTTATGCGCGCGAGGCCGGCACTTCGCTTGGCGTGTCGCCTGACATCATTGCCGCCCATGCGGCGCTGGAGTCAGGCTGGGGGCTGCATCCCTTGCGTACTGCCGATGGCAGCAATAGCCACAATCTTTTCGGCCTGAAAGCCACGGCCCGCTGGCAGGGCGCGAGCCTTAGCAGCATGACTACCGAGTATCAGGACGGCCGCGCGCAAAAGCAGATCGAGCCGTTCCGCGCCTATGGTGGCTATGGTGAGGCATTTGGTGATTATGTCGCGCTATTGCAGCGCTCGCCGCGTTTCAGTGCGGTGCAGGGCGTGGGTAGCGATAGCGTGGCTTTTGCCAACACCCTGGCACGTGGCGGCTATGCCACCGACCCGGCCTATGCCGGCAAGCTGCAACAGCTGGTGGCGCGTTTGCGGCAGGCTGATTAAACCCGCGTCAACGCCGGCGGCTATTGCGCCGAGGGCAAAGCCTGCTCTTCGCCTTCCGCCTGCTGGCGGCTGATTTGTGGCCTGACGAGGCCGGCTGCCATCACCTCGGCGCGAATGATCTTGCCGCTGGCCACATTCCTGACTTCTATCCACTCACCCAGCCGCCCGGCTTGCTGGGCGATGCCGTTCATCTTCACTTCTATGCCGGCCTGTTCGGCGCGGATTTCCACCTTCATGCCGCGGCTGATCAGCTGCGGCCGCTCCAGCAGTCGTAGCGGGAAAGGTTTGCCGGCGGCGATGGGCTGACGGCTGCTCATCCCTGCCAGCTGATGGCTATCGCTTTGCAAGCGTTCCGGCTGGCTGGTGGTAATGCTTGCCCAGCGCACATCTGCCTCGCTCAGTGGCTGGCCGGCGGGGATGTCGCGTGCCGCTACCGGCAAATCCAGCACGATGTCGGCGCGCAGCAGATAGCGCTGGCTGATGCCATCGCATTGCACATTGACGTAAATCCGCGCCGGTTGACTGTCGGGGCTGACGCGGGCTTGCGGCTGACTGTGGCAGGCAGGCAGCACATGGCGCAGCGGCAGCAGCTGCAGGGCGAACTCGGCATGGCGCCAGCCTCCGGCCTTGGCCTGGTCTTGCAGCCAGGTCTTGGCAGCTTGCAGCGCAGCCAGGCGGGCAGCCTGTTCCGGCGCGACAGGGTTGGCCGCAAACAGTGCAGCCGGCAGCAGCAAACCCGTCAGCAGCAAGGGTGACAGCCGGCGGTTAGGTGATGTGAATATTCCCATCTGGCGAGTCTTGGTAATTATTACGTGTACGGTGGGGATGGCGATTATTTAGTATTGCCGCATTAATAGCCGCCTGATTATTAATCAGTTTTGCGGTAAACAAAACCGTCATCGCGATAGGGCCAAGCAATGGGTTTCAGTTTTGACAAAGCGCTAGGGGTGCATCCCGAGGCGCTCAAACTGCGTGCCGAGCGTACCAAGGTACTGGCATCCAATCTTGCCAACGAGAGTACCCCCGGTTATCAGGCGCGCGACATCGATTTTCGCAGTGCACTGGCCGAGTCGGCCAGTCATGCCGATGGCGACCTGTATCTGTCTACCGCCGGACGCGATCTGCAATACCGCGTGCCGAATCATCCCTCGCAGGATGGTAACACCGTCGAGCTGGCGGTCGAGCAGGCCGAGTTTGCGCAGAACGTGGCGGATTTCCAGACCAGCCTGACCTTTCTCAATATGAAATACAAGGGACTGGCAAAAGTCATTGCCGGGCAGTAAGACATGTCATTTCGCGATATTTCCCGTATAGCCGGTTCTGCCATGAATGCGCAAACCGTGCGTCTGAATACCGTGGCCAGCAATCTGGCCAATGCCGATTCTGCCTCAGGCAGCGAGGCTACCGCCTACCGCGGCCGCAAGCCGGTGTTTGCCAGCCAGATGATGGGTGGCGGCGAAATGGCAGGCATGGGCGTGCAGGTGCTGGACGTGGTGCAAAGCAATGCGCCGCTGCGCAAGCTGCATGATCCTGCGCATCCGCTGGCGGATGCCGAAGGCAATGTCTTCTTTGGCAACGTCAATGCCGTAGAAGAAATGACCGACATGATGGCCGCCTCGCGCGCTTTTCAGACCAATGTCGAGGTAATGACCAGGGTCAAGAGCATGCAGCAGGACATTCTGAAACTGGGAGAAGGCTGATGGCGAT
Source organism: Vogesella lacus (assembly GCF_979366295.1). Lineage (NCBI taxonomy): Bacteria > Pseudomonadati > Pseudomonadota > Betaproteobacteria > Neisseriales > Chromobacteriaceae > Vogesella > Vogesella lacus. The sequence continues at coordinate 110,539 of NZ_CEETQT010000005.1, read as the reverse complement.
TGATGCCGCAACACTGCAAAACCGCGCACAAGGTGGCAGCAGCAGCGAGCCGGGTGTGATTGCCCAGCAGGCCGACAGCGACGGCGATATGTTCATGACCCTGCTGATGGCGCAGATCAAGAACCAGAACCCGCTGGAGCCAACCGATCCGGCGCAGTTCGTCAGCCAGCTGGTGCAGATGAACCAGATGCAGAACAGCATTGCCATGCTGTCCGAAATGAAAAACAACGCGCTGATGCTGCGCGAATTGCAGGGACTGGCGCTGGGCGATCAGGTCGGCAAACCGGTGCTGGTACAGGCCGACAGCGTGCGACTGGATGGCTCGGCCGTGTCCGGCCGCATCACGCTGGAAGGCAATGACGAGGTGCAGCTGCAGCTGACCTCGCTGGACGGCCAGAGCCATAACATCGCGCTGGGCAAGCAGCCTGCCGGCGAATTCAGCTTCAAGCTTGACCCGGCAAGCGAAGGTCTGGCACCGGGCGTTTATCAGACCCGGATCATCACTGCCGGAAAAAGCCCGGCGCGGCTGGAGTTTGCGGCCAACGTTGCCGCCGTGCGCCTGCCGGTACAGGGCGGCGAGCCCGTCTTGTCGCTGAGTGGTCTTGGCGAGTTTCCCGTTTCTGCCATTACGAGTTTGCTGGGCAATGCCGGCACCCTTGCTTCAGGAGTCTGACTACCATGAGTTTCGAAATCGCGCTTTCCGGCATCAATGCCGTCAACAGCCAGCTGGGCAATATCAGTAACAATATCGCCAACTCCGGCACTTATGGTTTCAAGTCCAGCCGTGACAACTTCTCGGCGGTGTATGCCGGCAGTCAGGCCACCGGGGTGGAAGTCGGCTCGGTAACCCAGAGCATCGGTCGCGGCGGCAATGTGGTGGCGACCGGTCGTGCGCTGGATGCGGCCATTCAGGGCGGCGGCTTTTTCATGACCCGCGATGCCACCGGCGGTATTGCCTACACCCGCGTTGGTGCATTCAATGTCGACAAGAACGGCATGCTGGAAGACACTTTCGGCCGCAAGGTGCAGGGCTATGCAGCGGTAGAAGAGGGGGCGGCCGCTACCTTGGGCAGTTTCGGCGATATCACGCTGCCGTCCGGCCTCGTGCCTGCCAAGGCCAGCAGCCAGATCAAGTACAGTGGCAATCTGTCGGCCGGCTGGACGGTACCGACCGTGGCATTTGATGCGGCCAACCCGGCGACCTTCAATGGCTCCAGCCTGTCTACCGTGTATGACTCGCTGGGCAACAAGCACAACGTCACCCAGTATTTTGTGAAGTCGGCCAGCGACATCACGGTGCACTACGCGGTAGACGGCAAGATGGTGGCGGGTACCACCAGCACGCTGACTTTCGGTACCGACGGCAAGCTGACCGCACCAACCGTGCCGGTAGACTTACCCATGGGCACACCGGCCGGCGCCGCCGCACTCAGCATCAAGATCGACTACGCCGGTACCACCCAGTTTGCCGGCGAGACCACCACCAGCGTCAACAGTGCCGACGGTTTTGCCGCCGGCACCCGTACCGGCCTGCGCATCGAGGATGACGGCAGCCTGGTGGCGACTTACAGCAATGGCGAGCGCCGCAGCGTGGCCACCATCGCACTGGCAACCTTCCCCAATGAAAACGGCCTGACGCCGGTGTCGGAAACTAGCTGGGAAGAATCCAGCGCTTCCGGCACGCCTTTGCTGTCGGTGCCAGGCAGCGGCGGTGCCGGCAAGCTGGTTGCCAGCTCGCTGGAAAAATCCAACGTCGACCTGACCGGCGAACTGGTGAACCTGATGACGGCGCAGCGTAATTATCAGGCTAATACCAAGGTGATCTCGACCCAGAACCAGGTCGTGCAAGCCCTGATGCAGGCTGTCTGAGCATGGATGGCCTGATCTACACCATCATGAGTGGTGCCAATCGCACCCTCAAGGCCCAGCAGATCCGCGCCAATAATCTGGCCAATGCCGATACGCCGGGCTTTCGTGCCGATATCGAGCTGGCCAGCAGCCAGAGCGTGCCGGGCTATGGCTACGATGCACGTCATATGGTGGTGCCGCAGCCGGGCGCGGTGTCCGACCGTGCCGGCGTGCTGCAGCAGACCGGGCGCGAGCTGGATGTCGCGGTACAGGGCAAGGGCTATTTTGCCGTGGCCAGTGCCGATGGCGAGGGCTATACCCGTGCCGGTCAGTTTACTGTCGATGCCAATGGCCGGCTGCTGCTGAACAATCGTGAAGTGCTGGGCGAGGGCGGTGCCATCGTGCTGCCGGCCCATCGCGAAGTACAGATTGCGGCCAACGGTACCGTGTCTATCCTGCCGCCGGGCGAAAACGCCATGCAGGAGCTTGGCCGCCTGAAGCTGGTCAACCCCGCGCCGGAAGAGCTCACCAAAAACAGCGAAGGCCTGATTGTCAGCCGTTTCGGCACCGCCTTGCCGGCGGACGAGACGGTGCAGGTCAAGGCCGGCTACCTCGAGCGCAGCAATGTCTCGGCGGTCGAAGAGATGGTCGCCTCGATGACGCTCAATCGCAGCTTCGAAATGCAGCTGAAAATGTTCAATGCCGCCAACGAGATGGCCGAAGCCGGCAATCGTCTGGTACGCAGTTAAAAGGAGTCACGCATGAACCCCGCCTTGTGGATCAGCAAAACCGGCATTCAGGCGCAGGATGCGCGCCTCGGTGCCATTGCCAACAACCTTGCCAATGCCAATACCGTCGGCTTCAAGCGCGAACGCGTGATGTTCGAAGACCTGTTCTACCAGACCGAGCGTCAACCCGGCGCCGCGCTGGAAGGTGGTGGCACCGCGCCGACCGGCATCCAGCTGGGTAACGGCACCCGCGTGGTCGGCACCCAGAAGATTTTCACCACCGGCAATATCAACACCACCGGCCAGGCGCTGGATGTGGCGATTGTCGGCCAGGGCTTTTTGCAGGTGCAAATGGCCAATGGCGAAACCGGCTACACCCGGGCCGGCCAGCTGCAGGTGAGTGCCGAAGGCCGCCTCGTCAATGCCCAGGGCCTGCCGCTAGTGCCGGCGATTACCCTGCCGGCCGGCACCACGGCGGTGAATATCAGCGAAAACGGTATGGTGTCGGTGAACCTGTCCGGCTCGGTAACACCGACCGAAGTCGGTCAGCTGACGCTGGCCAACTTCGTCAACCCGACCGGCCTTGTGGCGATGGGCGACAATCTGTTCCAGCAGACTGCCGCCAGTGGCGAGGCCGTTGTCGGCGCGCCGGGCAGTGAGGCACTGGGCAAGTTGCGCCAGCGTGCGCTGGAAGGCTCCAATGTGCAGGCGGTGGAAGAAATGGTCGACATGATTGCCGCGCAGCGTACCTACGAGATGAATACCAAGGTGCTGTCGGCCGCCGACAATATGATGCAGAGCCTGGCGCAGGCAGTACGATGAGCCGTCGCCACCTGTTGCTGCTTTGCCTGCCATGGTTGGCCGCGTGCGCGCAGCTGCAGATGCCGGCAGACAATGCCGAGCTGCTGTTGCCGCCCTTGCCGGAAAGCAAGTCGGCGGCCAGCGGCGGTGGCGTGTTCAACCCGGCTGGCGGCTGGTCGCTGGTGTCGGACAAGCGTGCCTATCGCACCGGCGATGTGCTGACGGTGGTGCTCGAAGAGACCACCCAGGCCAGCAAGCGCGCCGGTACCAGCTTTGACAAGCAGTCCGGCGTGGCGATTACGCCATCCATCATCGGCACCCGCGAGTTTGATACCAAGGCCAGCATTTCGGCCGAGCGTGATTTCAAGGGCAATGCCACCTCGTCACAGCAGAACAGCCTGTCCGGCGCGCTGACCGTGGTCGTGCATCAGGTGATGCCCAACGGCCTGTTGCTGGTGCGCGGCGAAAAACAGCTGGCGCTGAATCAGGGCGAGGAATTCCTGCGGCTGGCCGGTTATGTGCGCAGCGATGATATCGACTCGCTGAATCGTATCTCCTCCTTGCGCATTGCCAATGCGCGCATTGTCTACAGCGGCCGTGGTGCCTTGAATGATGCCAATGCGCCGGGCTGGCTCACCCGTTTCTTCAATAGCCCGTGGGCGCCATTTTGAGAAAGTCTATGGCCAAGTTCCTGTTGTCCTGCCTGATGGCCTTGCTGGCTGCGCCGCTGTTCGCGCAGCCTTTGCGTAATCTGGTGCATATCGAAGGCATTCGTGAAAACCAGCTGATCGGCTATGGCATCGTGGTCGGTCTCGATGGCTCCGGCGATAACAGCCAGGTGAAATTCGCCGGTCAGGCGGTGGCCAATATGCTCAAGCAGCTGGGCCTGCCGCAGGGCGAGAATGCCGACCCCAAGGTAAAAAACACCGCCGCGGTGATGGTCAGCGCGGTGTTGCCACCCGGCTACCGTCGTGGCCAGGCGATTGATGTCACGGTGGCCTCGCTGGGCGATGCCAAGAGCCTGCGCGGCGGCACCTTGCTGCTGACCCAGCTGCGTGCGGCCGATGGTGAAATCTACGCGCTGGCACAGGGCAATCTGGTAATTCCGGGCCTGTCGGCCCAGGGCAAGAGTGGCAGCAGCGTCACCGTGAACACGCCGACTTCCGGCCGTATTCCGAATGGCGCGACGGTGGAGCGCGAGATTCCCAGCGATTTTGACAGCGGCCCGTCGATTCGCCTCAGCCTGAAAAAACCGAATTTCGAGACCGCCATCAATGTGGTCAACACCATCAACCAGCGTTACGGCAGCATTGCCAGCACGCGCAACGCGACCTCGATCGAGGTGTTGGCACCGACCAACCCGACCGAGCGCGTGGCCTTCATGGCGCGCTTGCAGAACATCAATATCAATGTCGGCGGCGAGCTGCCGCGCGTGGTGTTCAATTCGCGCACCGGCACCGTTGTGGTGAGCCAGGGCGTCAAGGTGAAGGCGGCCGCGGTATCGCACGGCTCGCTGCGGGTGGTGATTTCCGAGCAGCAGCAAGTCAGCCAGCCCGGCCCGCTGAGTAATGGCAGCACAGCCGTGGTGCCGAATTCGCAGGTGCAGGTCGAGCAGGGCGGCGCGCGCATGTTCCGCTGGCCGGCCGGTGTCAGCCTGCAAAGCATTATCGACACCGTCAATAGCACCGGTGCCAGCGTGGATGATCTGATGGCCATCCTGCAGGCGCTGGATCAGGCCGGCGCGATTGATGGCGAACTGGTGGTGATCTGATGCGGCCGATCCAGAATGAGCTGCGGCCAACCCTGGCCGCAAATGGTGAAGAACCGGCGCAGGCGATCAGCGCGGCAGAGCACGACAAGATCGTGCAGGCCGCCGAAGGCTTCGAGGCGATGTTTATCCGCGAGATGCTGAGCCAGATGCGCAAGGCCAACGAGACGCTAGCCGGCCCGGACGGCATGTTCGCCAACAGCATCAATGCCGACATGCTGGATATGGCCGACAGCGCGATTGCCAGCCAGCTGGCCAAGGGGCGCAGCTTCGGCATTGGCAATGTACTGCTGCGCCAGCTGTTGCCGGAAAATCCGCCAGACGCATTTAAGGAAGGCGCGGCGGCGGTCGCATCACAAGGTATCGCGCCGGCAAGCGCAGGCCCGTCGGCCGCCTTTGCCCCGCCCGTTCATCGTCCGTTTCGTCAGTAAGGTTTTGCCATGAGCATGGTATTCAATGCCTTGTCGGGGGCTGCGGCCGCCCAGGCAGCGCTTAATGCAGTCAGCCAGAATATCGCCAATACCAATACCCAAGGCTATTCACGCCAGGGCGTGGTGCTGGCCACCCGCATCCCCGCGCCGGGTGATCCGCACAGCGCCGGTGCTGGTGTGGATGTGGCCGCGATTCGCCGTTTCAGCGATGACTACAAGAATCTGCAACTGTGGAATGCCGCTTCCAGCCGTGGCGAAGTCAGCGTGCTGCGCCAGTATTACGGCCAGCTAGAACAAGTGATGGGCAATAGCGGCAGCAGCCTGTCGGTCGGCCTCGACAAATTCTATGCCGCGCTGAATGCGGTGACGGCCGATGTCGGTTCCGCGCCGTTGCGCTCGCAGGTACTGAGCGAAGCCGAGGCGCTGGGCAATCGCGTCAACAGCCTCAACCGCGTGTTGGCCACCCAGCAAAGCTCGGTGAATGAACAGCGCGCGGCCACGCTACGCCAGATCAACACCCTCAGCGGCAATATCGCAGCACTGAACAACAGCATCAGCGCTGCCGATGCTGCCGGCGAAAATGTATCCGGCCTGTTGGACGAGCGCGATCGCAGCATCGACCAGCTGGCCGAGTTGGTAGACATCCGCGTCAGCGACCAGGCGCATGGCAGCAAGACCGTTACCCTGCGTGAAGGCCCGCCGCTGGTCGTCGGCAATACCGCCGCGCAGCTGAGCAGCGAAACCCGGCCGGATGGCAGCCAGCGCGTGACGCTGGCCTTTGCCAATGAAAACTTTGTACTGGGGCGTGACAACCTCGGCGGCCAGCTGGGCGGCCTCAATCATTACGAACAAAAAGTGCTGCAGCCGATGATGGCGGCGGTCAAGGATCTGGCCAGCGAGCTGTCCAGCCGCATCAACAGCCAGCTGGCCAATGGCTTTGACCTGAATGGCCAGCCCGGCGCGGCGCTGTTTGTCTTTGATGCGGCCAACCCTGATCGCATGCTGCAGCTGAGCACGATACAGGCTTCACAGCTGGGTTTTTCGGCGGATGCCGCCAAGCCCGGCAATAGCCAGAACCTGATCGCGGTGATGGCTGTGAAAGACCAGCAGGCGCCAATCGGCCAGCTGGGCAATGTCACGCTCAACGATGCCTATGCGCAGCTGACCGGCCAGCTGGCGATTGCCAGCCAGCAAAACAAGGCTGCGATCAGCACCGCCGACATCGTGCGCGCCGAGGCCGAAAAAAGCTGGAAGGCCACCAGCGGCGTCAATAACGACGAAGAAGCTGTCAACCTGATCGAATTCCAGAAAATGTATCAGGCCAATATGAAAGTCATTGCCATCGCCAACGAGCTGTTCGACAGCACGCTGGCGATGATGTAAGGAGTCGCCATGCGTATCGCCAGCAGTCAGTACCAGGCCGTGATGCAGAATGCCCTTGGCCGCGCCAACAGCGCCACCGCCGAACTATTGCAGAAGATGAGCGGCGGCAAGCGCCTCTTGGTGCCGTCTGACGACCCGATCGCCAGCGTGCGCTTGCTGCGCCTAGGCCGCGAAGAGGCGGCGATTGCCCAGTACAGCGCCAATATCAGCTCGCTCAAATCGCGGTTGACCAATAACGAAACCTATCTGGCAGGCATGAACCGCGACATGCTGGACATGCGCGATCATCTGCTGATGACGCTAGAAGGCAGTTATACCGCCGACGACTTGCGCGCACTGGCTGGCCCCTTGAAGAGCCTGGCCGACAGCGTGCGCTATGCTGCCAACAGCAAGGATCAGGAAGGCCGCTATCTGTTTTCCGGCACTGCGATCCAGAATGAGGCAATTGCCTATGATGCGGGCGCGGCGCCGGGCAGCCGTTACAGCTTCAAGGGCAATACCGAAGGCCAGATGGTGATGGTGGGCCACGGCATCAGCCAGCCGGGCAATGTCAGCGTCGAGCACCTGCCTGCCATGCTCAACGAGCTGGAAAAGAGCCTGTCACTGCTGGAAGGCGCGAGTCTCAATCCGAACGATCCACTAGTCGGGGCGCAGCTGCGCCAGACGCTGACCACGCTTGATCAGGCGCATGGCGACAATGCCGGCAAGATTGCCCGCCTGGGCAGCAGCCAGAACACCCTGCAGATGCTGGCCGACAATCATGGCAATGTCAGCCTGTCCAACCAGCAGAATATCGCCAGCCTGGAAAACCTCGACTATGCCGAGGCCAGCATCAGCATGAACAGCTATATGCTGGCGCTGCAGGCCAGCCAGAAGGCCTATGGCCGCGTCAGCACGCTGTCGCTGTTTGATGCCTTGTAAATGGTGGCCAGCATGACACCCAATACCCTGAATCTTGATGCCACCCGCCGAGCACTGAGCCGGGCCGGTAACCTTGCGCCGGCACGCAATGATGCGACGGTGGAAAGCCGCCAGGATGTGCAGAGTGAAGTGGCGACCACCGCACGCAGCCGCAGCGACTGGCGTTACAGCGGCCAGCTCAACCAGCAACTGACCGCCGCCCAGCGTGCGCTCGACTTTGTTGACGAGTTGGCCAAAAAACTCGAGGAGCTGAAGTCGGCCCTCAGTGGCGAGTTGGCCGCACCGCGACTGGATCGTGACAAGCTGGCCGAACAGGTTGGCAGCGTGCAGCGCCAGTGGCAGAGCCGCAATGCTGCCAGCGGCGGCAGCCTCGACCATCGCATGCAATTCCGGATGGCTGGCGATGCACGACAGACTTTCAGCATTCGCGGTCTGGATATCGACAGCCTGACTTCGGGCCAGGACGAAACGCTGGTGTTCGTCACCGGCATGCCCGGTGCGCAACCGGCAGCGGTCAAGGTCGGTGCGCAGCAGGGCACCAGCTCGCTGCTGTCGACGCTGGGCCGCGCGCTGGGGCCATCCGGCATCCAGCCGCAGCTCGACGAGCAAGGCCAGCTGCAGTTTGCCGTGGATGAGGCGATCTGGCAGACGGTGCGCGATCGCTTCAGCCTGCGCGGCGGCGGTATCCGTTTTCCGGCCGGCCAACCGCAACATCTGCGGCTGGAGCCGGCGGCCGACAGTCTGCAGCCAGCCGGCTGGCAAGTCGCCGACCACGCCAGCGCGCGTCAGACCTTGCAGAAAGTGCTGCGTGCCATCGACCAGCTGCAGCTGTCGCGGCAGGCGATTGCCCGCTCGATGGCCGAGGTGCGCGAGGCGATTGCCAAGCTGTCGAATATGAGCGAACAGGTCTGGGCGGACAATTTCGTTACCGAGTTCAATGCCCGTTTCAACCGCGAAAGCCGGCAAGGCAATCTGTTTGAAGTGGTGCCGGCGCTGCTGGGCGTCAGCCGTTATCGCGTGCTGTCGCTGTTGTCGCTGCCCTGAGCCACTGGCGCTCAGACTCATGAAAAAAGGCGTCACCATTTGGTGACGCCTTTTTCCTGGCTGCAGATGATTCAGCTGATCAGGCTGGCCACCTTGGTGGTGATGATGTCCACCGCCGGGTCATTCGCGCCATGCGGCAGAATCACGTCGGCAAAGCGCTTGGTCGGCTCGATGAACTGGTTGTGCATCGGACGTACGGTGGCGAGGTATTGCTCGATCACGCTGTCGGTGGTGCGGCCGCGCTCGGCGATATCGCGTTTCAGACGGCGGATAAAGCGCACATCGGCATCGGTGTCGACAAAGATCTTCAGCGACATCATGTCACGCAGCGCGGCGTCGTACAGCGGGAATAGGCCTTCGATCACGATGACCGGGGCTGATTCGATGCGCACGGTTTCTTCGGCACGGGTATGGCGCGCAAAATCGTAAACCGGCATGTTGATGCCCAGGCCATTGCGCAGATCGTCGATGTGCTCGATCAGCAGTGGCCAGTCAAAAGCATGCGGATGGTCGTAGTTGGTCGCCAGACGCTGTTCGAATGTCAGGTGGCTCTGGTCGCGGTAGTAATAGTCCTGCACGATCACGGCAGCCTGCTCGCTGCCTATGGTCTCCAGCACCTTGCGGGTTACGGTGGTTTTACCGCTGCCGCTGCCGCCAGCCACGCCGATAATGAACGGTGTCTTCATGATTTGATTAGTGCCGGAAAAATAAAAAAACGCGACATTCTAATGACTTGCGGCCAACTTAACCATCAGCAATGCGTCAAAAAACTACCATTGACGCGCTTTTTATTCTCAGGCCTCGCTGGCCGCTGTTTCGGTCTCGGCCTCGTCCAGCCATTGCTGCACGGATGGCATAGCTAGCAGCGTATTGACATATTTTTCGCAGCTTTCATCCACGCTGATGCCGTAGCTGACAAAGCGCAGGGCCACCGGAGCGAACATGGCATCGGCAATGCTGAAACGGCCAAACAGGAAGTCGCCATGGGCGGCGTGACGCTCGCGCAGCTGGCGCCAGATCTGGCAGATGCGCTCGATATCGGCAGCGCAGGCAGCGGAGGGCTGATGCTGGCGCCGCAGCTGGCTGTTGAACGGCATCTCGCTGCGCAGGGCGGTGAAGCCCGAGTGCATTTCGGCGCTGATGGCCCGGGCGACGGCACGGTCGGCCGCCTCATCCGGCCACAGGCGGGCGGCAGGGTAGGTTTCGGCCAGATACTCGGCAATCGCCAGCGAATCATGAATCAGCAGCTGACCGTCTAGCAGCGCCGGCACTTTGCCGGCCGGGTTGTAATGCAGGATCTGCTGTTTGCAGTCGGCTGCCAGCAGATTGATATGCTTTTCGGCAAACGGCTCGCCAATCTGCTTGAGCAGCAGCCAGGGGCGCAACGACCAGGAAGAGAGATTCTTGTTGCCGATGACCAGGGTCAGCATGAGGGGCTCCGCAGGGTGATGGATTGGCTCTCCATTACAGACCAGTGCGGCGCTGAGGGCAAGTTGTCATAACTGCGGGCTGCAAAACAGCGGATACGGTGTTGCGTCTTGCGGGGATCGGCTTTGATCGGCTGCTTCTGAAGTTTGGCGGATGCGGCAGGGAGCTCGGTGAACATAGATGTAAAAACACCCCGCAGTGCGGGGTGTTTTTCAGAGCGAGGCTCAGGCGACTTCGTCTATCCACGCCTGCTGGATGGCTTCCAGCACTTTTTCGCCGCCACGTTTGTGGTCGTCATCAAAGCCCGGCAGGCTGACAACCCAGTTGTGCAGATCGGTAAAACGGATGTTTTTCGGATCGATATCCGGGAGGCTGTCTGCCAGTTCGATGGCGATATCGTTGATGTCAGTCCACTTCATGGCCGGCTCCTCAGTGATGTTCGCGGGCGTGGTTGATGGTGTAACGCGGAATCTCTACCACCAGATCCTGATCGGTCACGATGGCCTGGCAGGACAGGCGCGATTGCGCCTCGAGGCCCCAGGCCTTGTCGAGCATGTCGTCTTCGAGCTCGTCGGATGGCGGCATCGAGTTGAAGCCCTCACGCACCACGACGTGGCAAGTGGTACAGGCGCAGGACATCTCGCAAGCGTGTTCGATTTCGATATCGCTGGCCAAGAGGGCATCGCAGATGGTGGTGCCGGTAGCAACATCATCCAGTACGGCACCGTCCGGGCACAGGTCGGCGTGGGGCAGCACAATGATACGCGGCATGTTCTTTCCTTAATCTTGATGGCTGCGGCCAACGTTGGCCGCAGGGTAAATGCGATACGGTAGCTTAGGGGCCAAGCTTGGCCGCCAGCTTACAGGCTTTCGATATTCTTGCCAGCCAGTGCGCGCTGGATATTGCGATCCATGCGGCGCGCGGCAAACGGCTCGCTGCACTTGTTCAGCGCGTGGGCAGCGGCATTGATGCCGGCGGTGACTTCGGCGGCGATAGCTGTACGCAAGGCCGTGACAGCGCTGTCGATCTCGCCACGTTCGCTGGCATCCAGCAGGTCGCCATCGGCGGCCAGCGCGACATCAATCGCCTCGATCAGGCTGTTGGCGTCGACAATTGCTTCGCGCAGCTTGCGAGCCTGGATGTCGTCCTGCACATGGGCAATCGAGTCGGTCAGCATGCGGCTGACTTCTTCGTCGGACAGGCCGTAGGACGGCTTGACCTCTATGCTGGCTTCGACGCCGGAAATCATTTCGCGTGCGGTAACCGCCAGCAGGCCGTCAGCATCGACCTGGAAGGTCACGCGGATACGGGCGGCACCAGCCACCATGGGCGGAATGCCGCGCAGCACGAATTTGGCCAGGCTGCGGCAGTCGGCCACCAGCTCGCGCTCGCCTTGCAGGATGTGCACGGAGAGGGCGGTCTGGCCATCCTTGTAGGTGGTGAATTCCTGCGCACGGGCGACCGGAATGGTGCTGTTACGCGGGATGATCTTCTCGGTGAGGCCGCCCATGGTCTCGAGACCTAGAGACAGCGGAATCACGTCCAGCAGCAGCCATTCGTCGTCGCTCTTGTTGCCGGCCAGCACATTGGCCTGCATCGCGGCGCCGAGGGCGACAACCTTGTCCGGGTCGAGGTTGGTCAGCGGCGTACAGCCGAAGAAGTCGCCAACCGATTTCTGAACCTGCGGCATGCGGGTGGCGCCACCGACCATCACCACACCTTTGACATCGGCTGCGGTGATCTTGGCATCGCGCAGCGCCTTGCGTACCGGCAGCAGGGTCTTGTCGATCAGTGTCTTGCTGATCTGGTGGAAGGTCTCCTGGCTCAGCACGACATCCACGGCCGAGCCATCGGTCAGCAGGGCGGTGATGCGGGTGTCGGCGTGCTCGGTCAGCGCTTCCTTGGCTTCGCGGGCGCGGGTCAGCAGCAGGCGGGTATCGTGGGCATTCAGGCCGTGCAGATCGGCCTGTTCCAAAATCCAGCAATAAATCCGGTGGTCGAAGTCATCGCCCCCGAGTGCGGCATCGCCGCTGGTGGCCAGTACTTCGAATACGCCACGCGACAGCGACAGCACCGACACGTCGAATGTGCCACCGCCGAGGTCGTAGACCACATAAGTGCCTTCGGCACCGTTGTCCAGGCCATAGGCAATGGCGGCTGCGGTCGGTTCGTTCAACAGGCGCAGCACATTGAGGCCGGCCAGACGCGCGGCGTCTTTGGTGGCCTGACGCTGGGCATCGTCAAAATAGGCCGGTACGGTAATCACCGCGCCGGTCAGCTCGCCACCCAGACTCGCCTCGGCCCGCTCGCGCAAGGTGCGCAGGATGTCGGCCGACACCTCGACCGGGCTCTTGTTGCCGGCGCGGGTCTGCAGCTGCACCATGCCCGGTGCATCAACAAAGCGGTAAGGACTGCGGCCCTGATCCTGCACATCGCCAAGGCCACGGCCCATGAAGCGTTTGACCGACACGATGGTGTTGATCGGATCGCGGCTCTGCTCGGCCTGGGCGGCATAGCCGACCACGGTGCGGCCGTCTTCGGTATAGCGCACGACGGAAGGCAGCAGGCTGCGGCCCTGTTCGTCCGGCAGGACGGTGGCGGAGCCACTGCGCACGGTTGCGACCAGCGAATTGGTGGTGCCAAGGTCGATACCGACGGCGAGGCGGTGCTGGTGCGGGGCGGCGGACATGCCGGGTTCGGCGATTTGCAGAAGCATGGTCGGGGTCTGTCTGTGATGGGTTAGGGCAGGCTTAGTACAGCAAGGCTTCGATGGCGTCGCCGATTTCCTGCTCGAGTTTTTCCATAAAGCGCAGCTTGCGCACCAGGAGGGCGGCGGCGGCATGATCACTCGCGTCGTCCAGGCTGGTGGCCAGCTCGGTGACCAGCAGATTCACATCCTGGCGCAACTGGCGCGACAGCAACTCCAGGCTGTCAACGTTGGCCGCATCACGCGCTTCCTCGATCTGCTCGCGCCATTCCATCTGTGCCATCAGGAAAGCGGGCGGCATGCTGGTATTGGTTTCTTCGGCGGTGTCGACACCGGCAAGGCTCAGCAGATAGCGCGCACGCGCGAGCGGCGACTTGAGGGTCTGGTAGGCTTCGTTGACGCGGGTCGAGGCCATCAGCGCCAACCGTTTTTCGGCCTCGCTGCTGCTGGCATAGCGATCGGGATGGACTTGCGCGGCGGCGGCGCGCCAGCGTTGCTCGAGTTCGGCAAGCTCCAGACGGAAGGTCTGCGGCAGGCCGAACAGGGCGAAGTGATCTTGCTGGAAGTCGGAAGAGGTGACTGCGCTCATCATGTCTTTCTGGCAGGGCGGGGGCAGCGAGGCTGCCCCCGGGCAACTTAGACGTTGAAGCTTTCGCCGCAACCGCACTCGTTCTTCACGTTCGGGTTGTTGAACCTGAAGCCTTCGTTCAGGCCTTCCTTGGTGTAGTCCAGTTCGGTGCCATCGAGGTAGGCAAGGCTCTTGGCATCGGTAAACACCTTGACGCCAAAGCTCTCGAATACCAGGTCTTCTTCGCTGGCCACGTCGACAAACTCGAGCTTGTACGCCATGCCGGAACAGCCGGAGGTTTTCACCCCCAGGCGGATACCCAGGCCCTTGCCACGTTTGCTGATGAAGCTGCTGACGTGGGAGGCGGCGCGTTCGGAAAGCGTGATTGCCATATTCTGTATTCCTTGTGCATCACGGGGTGGGCTACACCCCGTTAACCTTACTTGCCGTGCTTTTGCTTGTAGTCGGCAACGGCGGCCTTGATCGCATCTTCTGCCAGAATCGAGCAGTGGATCTTGACTGGCGGCAAGGCCAGCTCTTCGGCGATCTCGGTGTTTTTCAGCGCCATGGCTTCATCCAGGCTCTTGCCCTTGACCCATTCGGTCACCAGCGAGCTGGAGGCGATGGCCGAGCCACAGCCGTAGGTCTTGAACTTGGCGTCTTCGATGATGCCGGCTTCGTTGACCTTGATCTGCAGCTTCATCACATCGCCACAGGCCGGTGCGCCGACCATGCCGGTGCCGACGTCGTCGGCGTTCTTGTCGAAAGAACCCACGTTGCGCGGATTCTCGTAGTGGTCCATTACCTTGTCGCTGTATGCCATTTTCTTTACTCCCGGTGTCGCGGCCAACCTTGCATGTTGGCCGCAAGCATTAATACGTTATCAGTGTGCTGCCCATTCGATGGTGTTCAGGTCGATACCGTCCTTGAACATTTCCCACAGCGGCGACATCTCGCGCAGCTTGCCGATCTTGCTCTTCAGCAGGGCAACGGCGTAATCGACATCGGCTTCGGTGGTGAAGCGGCCGATCGAGAAGCGGATCGAGCTGTGTGCCAGTTCGTCATTGCGGCCAAGGGCGCGCAGCACATAGGACGGCTCCAGCGAGGCAGAGGTACAGGCCGAACCGGAGGAAACGGCCAGATCGCGGATCGCCATGATCAGGCTTTCACCCTCGACGAAGTTGAAGCTCACGTTCAGGTTGTGCGGTACGCGCTGGTCGATATCGCCGTTGAGGTAAACCTCTTCGATATCCTTCAGGCCGGCCCACAGACGGTCGCGCAGGGCGCCGATTCGCAGGTTTTCTTCAGCCATGGTTTCGCGGGCAATGCGGAAGGCTTCGCCCATGCCGACGATCTGGTGAGTCGCCAGGGTGCCGGAACGGAAGCCACGCTCGTGACCGCCACCGTGCATCTGCGCTTCCAGACGAACGCGCGGCTTGCGGCGAACATACAGCGCGCCGATACCTTTCGGGCCGTAAGTCTTGTGAGCGGAGAAGCTCATCAGGTCCACCTTCAGGGTGGCCAGATCGATCACGACCTTGCCGGTCGCCTGAGCGGCGTCAACATGGAACAGCACGCCCTTGCTGCGGCAGATTTCGCCAAGCTGGGCAACCGGCTGGATCACGCCGATTTCGTTGTTCACGAACATGATGGAAGCGAGGATGGTGTCCGGACGCAGCGCGGCTTCGAAGGCGGCGATGTCTACCAGACCGTTTTCCTGCACATCAAGATAGGTGACTTCAAAGCCCTGACGCTCCAGCTCGCGCATGGTGTCCAGCGTGGCCTTGTGTTCGGTCTTCTGGGTGATCAGGTGCTTGCCCTTGCTGTGATAGAAGTTGGCCGCACCCTTCAGTGCTAGGTTGATCGACTCGGTGGCACCCGAAGTAAATACGACTTCCTTGGCATCGCAGTTCACCAGCTTGGCGATTTCGCTGCGGGCGTTTTCGACGGCTTCTTCGGCAGTCCAGCCGTAGGCGTGGCTACGCGATGCCGGATTGCCGAACTGCTCGGTCAGGTAAGGAATCATCACTTCGGCTACGCGCGGATCAACCGGGGTGGTTGCCGAATAGTCGAGATAGATAGGCTGTTTCAACTCGCTCATTACTTGTTCTCCACGAGATCGCGACTTAAAGGGTGCCGGCGAGGTTCTCGCTACAGGTGCCATTGCGGCGTTGTGGGCGTTGATCATGCATGACGGCGGTTTCCTTGGCGCGCTGGTCGGCAACCAGGCTGGCCAGACTGACCTTGGACAGGTAGTCGAAGATGGTCTGGTTCAGATTGGTCCAGAGGTCGTGCGTCATGCAACGGTGATTGTCATGGCAGTTTTCACGGCCGGCGCATTGGGTAGCATCAACCGGCTCGTCAACGGCGGTGATGATGTCCGATACGGAAATGGCATCCACGCCGCGGGCCAGGGTGTAGCCGCCGCCAGGGCCGCGTACGCTGTCAACCAGCTGGGCACGGCGCAGTTTGCCGAAAAGTTGCTCCAGATACGACAGGGAAATGCCTTGCCGCTCGCTGATGCCGGCCAGCGTTACCGGGCCATTGGCTTCACGCATGGCCAGGTCCAGCATGGCAGTGACGGCAAAGCGGCCTTTGGTGGTCAGGCGCATGATTGTCAAGGCTCCGCAGTGTAGGGGATGCGGGAATTATACCTTAATTCCGACTAATTTAGTCAAGTATTGGGTGCGGGGGATGTGGCAGTGCGGCAAAGCGTGTCGAGGTATTTGCAACAGATGGTCGCAAGGAAGAAAGCGATTATAACGTAGTTAATTGGCTTCGCGGAGAATGTTGCCGCGCCAGTAGCAGCGCTGAGGTATTATTCATGCAAACGAGTGTTTGATTTTCTGCAACAAAATGCAGAACGGAAGAGAAGGATTTGCAATGTATCAGGCCGTCATTAGTGGCACCGGATTGTTCACCCCGCCCAATGCTGTCAGCAACGAGGCGCTGGTTACCGCATTCAATGCTTATGTTGCCGGTTTCAATGCCGAGCATGCCCAAGCAATCGAACGCGGTGAAATGGCAGCACTGGCCGAATCCAGTGCCGAGTTTATCGAGAAGGCATCGGGCATTCGTCAGCGCTATCTGATGGATGCAAGTGGCGTGCTTGATCCTGCACGCATGACACCGGCGCTGCCGACGCGCAGCAATGAAGAACTGTCCATTCAGGCCGAGATGGCAGTGGCGGCAGCCAAGGATGCACTGCTGGCAGCTGGCAAGACGGCAGCCGATATCGATATGGTGATCGTGGCTTGCTCGAATCTGCAGCGTGCTTACCCTGCGGTGGCAGTCGAGGTGCAGCAGGCTCTGGATATCCAGGGCTTCGCCTTTGACATGAATGTGGCGTGTTCTTCGGCAACCTTCGGCATTCAGACTGCTGTCAATGCGATCGCGACCGGTCAGGCGCGCGCAGTGCTGATGGTGAATCCGGAAATCTGCTCTGCCCATCTAAATTTCCGCGACCGTGACAGTCACTTCATTTTTGGTGATGCCTGCACGGCCGTCATTATCGAGCGCGCTGATCTCGCTTTGCCGGCTACCGGCTTCGAGGTGGTGTCGTGCAAGCTGGCGACCGTGTTCTCGAACAATATCCGTAATAACGCCGGCTTCCTGAATCGTGCTGAAGCCGAAGAGCGCAGCTCACAAGACAAGCTTTTTGTGCAGCAGGGACGCAAGGTATTTAAAGAGGTATGTCCGATGGTTGGCGAGCACATTGTCAGCCATCTGCAGAGTCATGACATCGCACCTGAGCAGGTCAAGCGTTTCTGGCTGCATCAGGCCAATCTGAGCATGAACCAGCTGATTGCACGTCGCGTACTGGGCCGTGATGCCACGGTTGAAGAGGCCCCGGTGATTCTGGATACCTATGCCAATACCAGCTCTGCAGGCTCGGTCATTGCCATGCATTGTCACCAGCAGAATCTGCAGCCTGGCGAGTTGGCCGTGCTGAGTTCCTTTGGTGCAGGCTATTCGGTAGGTAGTGTTTTGCTGCGAAAACGCTGACAAAATTTAAGTGTGACTAAAACGCCACAGCTGCTGTGGCGTTTTTTTATGAATTAAATTCATGATTTATGCCATGTTCCCATGGTTTAAGTAATGGATCTTGCAGGACGGTCAATGCCGCCTGTTTGAACGCCTGAACGATGACCGAGCGATTGCTGATGCTGGGGTAGGACAGGGCATACTCGAGTTTTGCGCTTGTCTGGTAAGGCTTCAGGACAATGTTATGTTTGTCCCAGATCTGCGAGGCAAACGGTTCGACAATGGACACGCCAAGGCCGCTGGCAACCAGCGCGTAGCGGGTATGTGAAGTGTGAGTCCTGATCAGGATTTCGGGCTTTATCGCCGGGTTCGGGAAGTAAAGATCTTCAATGGTGTGATCAACCGGGCTGCTAGGAATCCAGCCGATTACTTTTTCAAACTGCAGATCCTCGGGCGTAATCAATGCCTGTTCCGCCAGGCGATGCCCCTTGGGCATGGCACAAAAGACCGGTGCTTCGAGCACGGTTTCGACTTCAATGCCGGCGATTGCGGGAAACGCCAGCCCCAGTGCAATGTCGGCTTTCAGATCCTGCAGACGAACCAGAATCTCCGCATTGCTGACAGAGTCGATACGTATGGGTGTGTCCGGATGATTTCTGGAAAATTCCTTTAATATCAAAGGTAGTACAGTAGTCGATAGTACGTGCATGCAGGCAATGTTGAGCCCGGTGCAGGCATCCTTCCTGATGGTGTCGGCAACGGTACGCAAACGCTCGAGGCCGAGGAAATTCTCTTCTACCGCAAGGTGAAAACGGACCGCAGCCTTGGTGGGTTCCATCCGGCCTTTACTGCGATTGAACAGTGAGAATCCCAGATCCTGCTCAAGGTCGGCAATCAGGCGGCTGACGGCCGGCTGTGAGATATGCAGGCGCTTGGCGGCACCGACGGTTGTGCCGGTGCTCATCAATACGCGGAAGGCTTCTATCTGGCGAAATCTGATCATGAATCTGCTTTCAATATCTATAACAAAGCTGCATACATGATTAGTATATCTTAGTGGATGTGATAGCTGGGCTTGTGGAATACTGCATTCCAACCGGTTTGGTTTGGCATGAATGCATGTCTTTTTGCCCAGAATAAAAAAGATGTCACCAGATATCCGTATTTATCGATTCGGATGTCACGTTGCCGGTTGATGTGTACTGGCCGGGCAACACAAGGCATGGATGTCAGTGTAATCTCATGCCAAATAACAAGGATCGCATGCGTTGTGACAGCGCATGACAATCTGCAAAGCCGGATAGAGCGGGGCACATTTGTGCCTTCTCCGAAACACAAAAAGGAACAGAGAAACTATGCGAGTAGCTAAACACCTCTTGCTGGCCGCAGGCCTGACTGCAGCTGCAGCAGCTTCCCAAGCTGCCGGTACCCTGATTTATTGCTCCGAGGCCAGCCCGGAAGGTTTTGATTCGGCACAATACACTGGCGGCTCCACTTTTGATGCCGCAGGTCATGCGATGTTCAACCGCCTGATCGAATTCAAGGCCGGTTCTACCAATATCGAGCCGGGTCTTGCCGAGTCCTGGAATGTATCGGCCGATGGCCTGACTTACACCTTCAAGCTGCGCAAGGGTGTGAAATTCCACACTACCGAATACTTCACCCCAGGCCGTGATTTCAACGCCGACGACGTGGTATTCAGCTTCATGCGCATGATCAACAAGGATCATCCGTTCCGTAAGGCTTACAACGTTGAATTCCCGTACGCATCGGATACCGGCCTCGACACCAATATCGCAGCCGTTGAGAAAACCGATGCCTACACCGTAGTCTTCAAGCTGAAGAATCCTGACTCCGACCTGCTGGCCAAGATCGCCATGCCTTTCGCCTCCATCCTGTCTGCCGAATATGGCGACAAGCTGATGAAAGAAGGCAAGGCTGCCATGATCAACCAGCAGCCGGTAGGTACTGGCCCGTTCATCCTGGCCCGCTACCAGAAAGATGCGCAGATTCGCTATCGCGCCAACAAGCAGTACTGGAAAAAGGGTGACGTGAAGATCGACAACCTGATCTTCGCTATCACTACCGACCCGTCGGTACGTGCCCAGAAGATGAAGGCCGGCGAGTGCCACATCATGTCCTATCCGAAGCCACAAGATCTGGCCGGCATGCGTGCTGATCCGGCGCTGAAGATGCTGACTGCTCCAGGTTTCAACATCGGTTATGTTGCCTACAACACCGAGAAGCCACAGCTGAAGAAGGCTGAAGTACGTCAGGCACTGGATATGGCCATCAACCGCAAGGCGATCATTGATGCCGTATACCAGGGTCAAGGTCAGGAAGCGGCCAACCCGTTCCCGGCATCCCTGTGGTCTTACAACAAGTCCCTGCGCAATCCTGCTGTTGACGTGAACAAGGCCAAGGCCCTGCTGGCCAAGGCCGGCTACCCGAACGGCTTTGAAATCACTCTGTTCGCGATGCCGGTACAGCGTCCGTACAACCCGAACGCCAAGCTGATGGCCGAAATGATCCAGCAAGACTGGGCCAAGATCGGCGTGAAGGCCAAGATCACCACTTACGAGTGGGGTGAGTACCTGAAGCGCATGAAGAGCGGCGAGCACGACACCGGCCTGATCGGCTGGACCGGCGACTACGCCAGCCCGGACAACTTCCTGGGCGTATTGCTGACTTGCGAAGCGGTTGGCGGTTCCAACTATGCGCGTTACTGCAGCAAGGAGTTCGACGAACAGGTTCTGGGCGCCCGCAAGAGCACCGACCTGAAGAAGCGTACTGCCATGTACATGAAGGCTCAGGAAATCTTCAAGCGTGACATGCCTTGGTCCACTATCGCTCACTCGGTAGTTAATCAGCCTATGCGCAAGGAAGTTGACGGCTTCAAGATCAGCCCGTTCGGCGACTACTCCTTCAAGGGTGTAAGCGTCAAGTAACAGGCTTCCGCTTCGGCGGTACTGACAAGGAGGGCGGCTACCGCCCTCCTTGTGCATTATCGGGTGGATACAATATGCAAAAGGTATTCCGGTCCGGCGGACTGTAACAGGCTTGATATCTGTCAACACTTTGCCTGATGGCTGCTGTCACAATGGCTTTGCCGTGGCAGCGGGGCATCTGGTGTAGGTGGGTGGTCAGGTGTCGCTTCGCTGCTGCGGCCCCTTCTTCGCGCAGCTTCCTTTTGCGTCTTGTATCCCTCGTCTCGCAGTAATTCGCTCACGCTAGGCGTGAACGGGGGATAAATCACATGTTTTTCTTTATCTTGCGCCGTCTGGGCGTTCTGATACCGACATTCTTCGGCATTACGCTGATTACATTCGGTCTGATCCGCATGATTCCTGGTGATCCGATCGAGGTCATGATGGGCGAGCGTACGCTGGATCCCGAACTGCACGCGGCAGCCATGAAGCGTCTGGGTCTGGATCAGCCCTTGTATGTGCAGTATTTCGACTATGTCGGCAATCTGTTCAGCGGCGATCTCGGCACTTCTCTCAAAACCCAGCAAAGCGTCTGGGTCGAGTTCAAGACACTGTTCCCGGCAACCCTGGAGCTGGCACTCTGTGCGCTGGCCTTTGCTGCCGTTTTCGGCCTGCTGGCCGGCGTGGTTGCCGCCATCAAGCGCGGTTCGATCTTTGATCATGGCGTGATGGGCATTTCGCTGACCGGCTTCTCGATGCCTATCTTCTGGTGGGGCCTGATCCTGATCATGCTGTTCTCGGTGCAGCTGGGCTGGACGCCGGTTTCCGGCCGTATCGACCTGGCTTATGACGTGCAGCCGCAAACCGGCTTCATGCTGATTGATGCCTGGCGTGCCGAAGCCATGGATCCCGAGTACAACGCCGGTGCGTTCTGGGATGCGCTCAAACACCTGATTCTGCCATCCATCGTGCTGGGTACCATTCCGCTGGCGGTGATTGCGCGGATGACCCGCTCGTCGATGCTGGAAGTGCTGCGTGAAGACTATGTGCGTACCGCACGTGCCAAAGGCCTGTCGCCGGCTCGCGTGATCTTCATTCACACCCTGCGTAATGCCCTGATCCCGGTACTGACGGTAGTCGGCCTGCAAGTCGGTACGCTGATGGGTGGTGCGGTACTGACCGAAACCATCTTCTCCTGGCCCGGCATCGGCAAATGGCTGATTGACGCCATCGGCCGTCGCGACTATCCGGTGGTGCAGAACGGCATCCTGATCGTGGCTACCCTGGTGATTCTCACCAACTTCATCGTGGATATCCTGTATGGCGTTGCCAATCCGCGTATCCGTCATGCCAAGTAAGCGAGCAAGAACATGACTACACAGAATACTGCGCCGGTAACGGCAGGCGAGGATGCAGCGATCAGCTATCCATCGCCATTCAAGGAGTTCTGGCAGGGCTTTTCCCATAACAAGGGTGCCGTTGCCGGTCTGATTTTCATGTCCATCGTGGCGGTCTGTGCCTTGCTGGCACCGTGGATTGCCCCGTACGACCCGATCGAACAGTTCCGTGACCACTTTCTGGCACCCCCAGTCTGGGTGACCGGCGGCAGCAGCCAGTTCCTGCTGGGTACCGACGAGCTGGGCCGCGACATCTTGTCGCGCCTGATCTACGGTGCGCGTCTGTCCCTGCTGATCGGCCTCGTGTCGGTAGTAATGGCACTGATTCCGGGCGTGATCATGGGCCTGTTGGCCGCATTCTTCCCCAAGGTGATCGGCTCTTTCATCATGCGTCTGATGGACGTGATGATGGCGCTGCCGTCCTTGCTGCTGGCCGTTGCCATCATGGCGATTCTCGGGCCAGGCCTTGTGAATGCGATGATCGCGATTGCCGTGGTGTCGCTGCCGGCCTATGTGCGCCTGACCCGCGCCTCGGCGATGACCGAACTCAATCGTGACTACGTGACCGCCAGCCGTGTTGCCGGCGCCGGCCTGTTCCGTCTGATGTTTGTCACCATTCTGCCTAACTGCATGGCACCGCTGATCGTGCATGCCACCATGAGCTTCTCCTCCGCCATTCTCGAGATCGCGGCGCTGGGCTTCCTGGGTCTGGGCGTACAGCCACCGACTCCGGAGTGGGGCACCATGCTGGCCTCGGCCCGCGACTACATCAGCAGCGCCTGGTGGGTGGTGACCTTGCCGGGTCTGACCATCCTGATCTCGGTATTGTCGATCAACCTGATGGGTGACGGCCTACGTGACGCGCTCGATCCGAAAATGAAGCGTGCGGCGTAAGGGGAAATCATGAGTCTGTTGAATATCAAGAATCTGTCGGTCGAGTTCGGCAATGCGGCCAACCCTTTCCGTGCCGTAGAAGGTCTGGATCTGACCGTCAACCAGGGCGAGATCGTCGGCATCGTCGGCGAATCCGGCTCGGGCAAATCCGTCACCATGATGGCGATGATGGGCCTGCTGGAAGGCCAGGGTCGTATCGTGGCCGACGAGCTGAGTTTTGATGGCAAGAATCTGCTGACCATCTCGGCGCGCGAGCGTCGCAAGATTGTCGGCAAGGACATCGCCATGATCTTCCAGGACCCGATGACCTCGCTCAATCCGAGCTACACCGTCGGTTACCAGATCGAAGAAGTGCTGAAGGTACATCAGGGCCTGCGTGGCAGCGAGCTGAAAGCGCGTGCGCTGGAGCTGATGGAACTGGTGGAGATCCCGGCACCGAATACACGGTTGGCCGCGTATCCGCACCAGCTGTCCGGTGGTATGAGCCAGCGCGTGATGATTGCCGTGGCGCTGGCCTGTAACCCCAAGCTGCTGATTGCCGACGAGCCGACCACCGCGCTCGACGTGACCATTCAGGCGCAGATCATGGATCTGCTGGTGAACCTGCAGAAAGAGCGCAATATGGCGCTGATCATGATTACCCATGATCTGGCGGTGATTGCCGAAGTTGCCCATCGCGTTGCGGTGATGTATGCCGGTCAGGTTGCCGAAGAGGGCAAGGTGCCGCAGCTGTTCCGCAAGCCGGTACATCCTTATACCAATGCCTTGCTGTCGTCGATTCCGGAGCACAGCAAGGGCGCGCATCGTCTGGTGACGCTGCCAGGTATCGTGCCGGGCCAGTACGACCGTCCGAAAGGCTGCCTGCTGTCGCCGCGTTGCCCGCATGTGCAGGATCGCTGCCGCAGCGAGCGTCCGGGCATCACCCAGCATGACAACGGCACCGTGCGTTGCTTCTATCCGCTGATCGACAAGGAGGCCTCATGAGCCAGATCGTATTGCAGGCTCGCGACCTGACCCGTCATTACGAGGTATCGCAGGGCTTCATGAAACCCAAGGCCATGGTCAAGGCGCTGAACGGTGTGTCATTTGAACTGCGCGCCGGCAAGACGCTGGCCGTGGTCGGTGAATCCGGTTGCGGCAAGTCCACGCTGGCGCGTCAGCTGACGCTGATCGAAGAGCCGACCTGCGGTTCGCTGGTACTGGATGGCGTGGATACCGCCAAGGCCGGCAAGGGCGATATCAAGGCGCTGCGCAAGAAAGTGCAGATGGTGTTCCAGAACCCGTATGCCTCGCTCAACCCGCGACAGAAGATCGGTGATCAGCTGGGCGAGCCGCTCTTGATCAACACCAGTCTGTCGGCTGCCGAGCGCGAGCAGAAAGTGCGCGCGATGATGCAGCGCGTCGGTCTGCGTCCGGAACATTACTACCGTTACCCGCACATGTTCTCCGGCGGCCAACGTCAGCGTATCGCCATTGCGCGTGCCATGATGCTGCAGCCGCAGATCGTGATTGCCGACGAACCGACCTCGGCACTCGACGTGTCTATCCAGGCGCAGGTGCTGAACCTGTTCATGGATCTGCAGGACGAGTTCAACACCGCCTATGTGTTCATCTCGCACAACCTGGCTGTGGTCGAGCATGTGGCAGACGACCTGATGGTGATGTATCTGGGCCGCGCGGTCGAAGTCGGTACCAAGGAAGTGATCTACGACAAGCCGTTGCATCCTTATACCCAGGCTCTGCTGTCGGCAACGCCGTCCATCCATCCGGAAGACCGCCGCGCCAAGATCAAGATCCAGGGCGAGCTGCCAAGCCCGCTGAATCCGCCAACCGGTTGTGCCTTCCACAAACGCTGCCCGCATGCTACCGAGCAGTGCAGCAAGGATGTGCCGCAACTGCGTGCACTGGCTGGCCGCGAAGTAGCCTGCCACCACGCAGAGACCATCAACGGGCTATAAACAGTAGTGAAAGTGCACCGGCGTGATGCAAGCATGCACCACGCCGGTGTTTTATTTTGCATTGCAACAGAAATGCCTTGTCCTTTTAACTACTGCCAAGCTACATTCCGCCATGACACATAGCCACAAAGGAAAACGCAAATTGAAACGCGCGGTTTATGCCGGTAGTTTTGACCCGGTTACCAACGGCCATCTATGGATGATCCGTGAAGCCGTCGAGCTGTTTGACGAGCTGGTGGTGGCCATTGGTGTCAATCCCGACAAACGCTGTACTTTCAGTGTCGAAGAGCGTCTGGAGATGCTGCAGGCGGTGACGCGCGGCTTTTCCAAGCTGCGGGTCGAGGTATTCGAAAACCAGTTTCTGGTGAATTACGCGCAGAGTATCGACGCCAATTACATTATCCGTGGCATCCGTACCGCCAGTGATTACGAGTATGAACGCACCATGCGTTATATCAACTCGGACCTGCACGCGGACATCACCACCTTTTTCCTGCTGCCACCGCGCGAATACGCCGAGGTATCCTCCACCATGGTCAAGGGCCTGATGGGGCCGGCCGGCTGGGAGCAGGTGATCCAGCAATATGTACCGGAACCGGTGTATCGCCGGCTGGTCAACTATCATCAACGACAGCTGGTGCCTACTGCCTGACCGCAAGGTTGGCCGCAACACCCTGTCAGGCGCCGGAGATTCTCCGGCGCATTGTCTTTATCGAACCGGAAAATACCCATGGTTGACGTATCTGCCTTCAAGGGGCGTCTGTCCAAGAATTTCAAACACTATGCCAAGTGGGCCAAGCGCGGCGATCTCGAAGCCTGGCGCGTCTACGACCGCGATGTCCCGCAGTTTCCGCTGATCATCGACCTGTACGGCTCGCGCATTCATCTGCAGGAATACGACACCGGCTGGCAGATCGAAGATGCCGACTACGAGCAATGGCTGGCTGCTGTGCAACAGGTGATTACCGAAGTCACCGGCGTGCAGCTGTGGGATATCTCGCTGAAAACCCGCCGCCGCCAGAAAGGCGATGCCCAGTACGAAAAGACCGGCCGCGAAGGCCGCGACTTCATCGTGCGTGAACAGGGGCAGAAGTTCTGGGTCAATCTCGATGCCTATCTCGATACCGGCCTGTTCCTCGACCACCGCAACACCCGCAAGCGCGTGCGTGAAGAGGCGGCCGGCAAGCGTTTTCTGAACCTGTTTGCCTATACCGGCAGCTTTACCGTGTATGCGGCAGCCGGTGGTGCGATCAGCAGCGAGACCGTGGATCTGTCGAATACCTACCAGACCTGGACCCAGCGCAACTTCGAGCTGAACGGCATGGATCTCGAGCAGCACAAACTGGTGCGTGACGATGTGTTCGAATACCTGCTGGATGCCGACTTTGCCGGCAAGCGTTTCGACCTGATCGTGATGGACCCGCCAAGCTTCTCCAACAGCAAGAAAATGCACGAAGAGCTGGATGTGCAGCGCGACCAGCTGAAGCTGGTTGATGGCGCGATGCGTCTGCTGACACCGGGCGGCACGCTGTATTTCTCCAACAATCTGCGCAGCTTCGAGCTGGATGAACGGTTGGCCGCCGATTACGACATCCGCGATATCAGCGGCCAGTCGGTGCCGGAGGACTTCCGCAACAAGAAAATCCACCAGTGCTGGCGCATCCGCCACAAGGAATAAACCATGCCGCAACTGATCCTCGACTACACCACCGGCATCACGCTGGATGTGCCGAAAACCCTGTTGGCACTGCACCGCATCCTGGATGGCAGTGGCCAGTTTGCCACCCGTGATATCAAGAGCCGCGCACGTTGCCACGAGCACTGGCTGACCGGTGTCGAAGCGGGTGAAGGCCCTTTCGTGCATCTGCAGCTCTTGCTGCTGGACGGCCGCGATCTGGCGACACGCGAAGCCTTGTCACAGGCTTTGCTGCCGGTCTTGCAGGCGCATTGTCAGGGGCCGCAAGGCACCCAGCTGTGTGTCGAGGTACGTGAAATGGTCAGAGCCGTATACAGTAAGGCCGTGCTGTAAGCACCGATCTTGCCGACAAATGAAAAGCCCCGCAGTAGCGGGGCTTTTCATTTGTCGGTCATGCAGAGCGGGCATGCTGACCGCAGCGGGAGGGCAATGTGTGCCATTGCAAAATGCATGGCAAGGCAGACCTGAAAATTCAATAGCATGTGCTAGCTTGAAACATCCGTGGCATTTTTACCGGAATGCGCAGAATAAGCAGATATTTGAATGCGATATTAACTACACTTTGATATCATATCGCCGCTTTATTTGATACATATCAAAACAAATTACAAGCGCGCCTGAGCGCGAAATTCTGACATAGGGGATACGCATACCGTCACACGCCGGTATGGGCATCCCCATTTGCATCATGAGGCAACCCCATGTCGTTAAAACAGCGACTCATGTTATTTGTGGCCATCTTGCTGGCCATCGCCATTGCCGTATTGTCGGCGCTGGCCTATCAGGGCATGCGTGGCGAGATCATTCGCGGCGTCGAGCAGGAGCTCAACGCCGCCATCGCTGGTAACAGCCAGGCCTTGGGCCGCTGGGTCGGCCAGCGGCGCGACGCGATTGGCGCGACGGCCACTCGCCTTGCCGAAGTCGATGCCAGCGCACCTTATGCGCCACTGCAGCAGGGCAAGGATGCCGGTAATTTTGACCAGCTGTTTGCCGGCTATGCCGACAAGGCCATGCGCTACCACAACCCCGACAAGCAACCAGCCGAAGGTTACGACCCGACCGCTCGCCCGTGGTACCAGCTGGCCAGCGAGAAAAAGGCCGTGGTGGTTACCAAGCCTTATATCTTCAGCAGCACGCAAAAACTCGGCGTGACACTGGCCAGCCCTATCATGCGTGGCGGCGCGCAAATCGGCGTGGTTGGCGGTGATATCGCGCTGGATGGCCTGACTGCCGTGGTCAAGGCCATCAAGCTGCGCGGTGACGGTTACGCTTTCCTGGCCACCCGTGACGGCGTGATCGTGAGCCACCCGGCCGAGGGCAGCACGCTGAAACCGGCCGGCGAGGTAATGCCGGGCTTTGATGTCAGCCTGCTGGCCAATGGCGATGCCACACCGCAGCTGCATGAAGTCGAAATCGACGGCCACCCTTACTACGCCGAGGTATCGGCGGTAGAAGGCACCGATTGGGTGCTGGCAACCGTGGCGGACAAGAACGTGCTGCTGCAGCCGCTGACCAAGATGCTGATCACGCTGGTGATTGCCGGCCTGATCGTGACGGTTGTCGCCATCGTGCTGGCCAATCTGGCATTGACCCGCATGCTGGCCAATCTGATCCGTCTGCGTGACGCGCTGCTGGATGTCGCCAGCGGCCAGGGCGACCTCACTCACCAGCTGCAAATCGACAGCAGTGACGAAATCGGCCAGACCGCCCAAGCCTTCAACCGCTTCATCGACAGCCTGCGCAAGATGTTTGTCGAGGTGCGCGATCATTCCGTCTCGCTCAATGGTGGTATCGACTCGTTGAACGACATCACCCGTCAGCTGGCCAGCGATTCGCAACAGCAGGCTGATGCTTCCAGCAGCACGGCAGCGACCATCGAAGAAATCACCGTCAGCATCAACCACATCGCCGGTAATGCCACCAGCGCCGAAGAGGCCGTCGCCCAGACTGGTCAGACCTCGCGCCAGTCTGCGCAGTCGGTGGTGGCACTGGCAGACGGCATCGAAGGCATTGCCAGCACGGTTGGCGAGCTGGCCAGCACGCTGGGCGGCCTCAGCCAGCGCTCGGCGCAGATGGACCAGATTATCAACGTGATCAAGGACATTGCCGACCAGACCAATCTGCTGGCGCTGAATGCTGCCATCGAGGCGGCGCGTGCCGGTGAGATGGGCCGCGGCTTTGCCGTGGTGGCCGACGAAGTACGCAAGCTGGCCGAACGCACCGGCAAGGCTACGGTCGAGATTGGCCAGCTGATTCATGCGACGCACGATGATGTCAGCAGCGCCCAGAGCAAGATGAGCAGCACCCAGCAATCGGTGCAGACCGGTGTCGAATCCTCGCGCAAGGTGGCAGAAGAAATCGCCGGTATCGAAGCCGAGGTTGGCCGCGTGGTGCTGACCATCCGCGATATCGCCGATGCCACCCGCGAACAGTCGATTGCCACCACCGAAATGGCGCGGGCGGCCGAGGTGGCCAACCACATGGCCATCGAAACCGACCAGGCAGTACAGAACGCCACCCGCACGGTGAACGAGCTGCACGAGCTGTCCAACCACCTGCATGGCATGGTGGCGCGCTTCAAGCTGTAAGCTGTTTTCGCCCTAAAAAAATCCCGCCAGCAGTTTCTGCCGGCGGGATTTTTCTTGTGTGCCTGACGCCTCAGCGTGGGCGTTGTGGTGCCGTCATACGGTAGATCAGGCTGGCCGCTTCGCCGGCTACATCATCAACGCTGGCATATGGCTGAAAACCGGTACGCTCCAGTGTGCGGCGCGAGGGCAGATTGTCCGGCCGTACCAGCGCGAAAACGGACTCTGCGGCCAACTTGCCGAACGCCAGATCCAGCGCCGCCCGGCTGGTCTGGCTGGCGTAGCCCTTGCCCCAGGCCTCGGGCGCGAAGCGGAAGTACATATTGAGGCCAGCAAATTGCCCGGCAATATTCTTGTGGCAGATACCGCCAAAACCGATCACGTAATCAGGCGCCGCGGCGTCGGCAACGGCCCAATAGCCAAAGTCATGCTCGGCCCAATGTTGTAGCCAGCCTTGCAGCATCTCGGCGCAGATGTCGGGGCTGGCTGGCCCTGAGGGGTTGAACTGATTGGTCAGCGGGTCGGCATGAATGCGGATTACGGCATCAAGATCTGAAGGCAAGGGCGGGCGCAGCAGCAAGTTGTTCATGTGAGAAGCGTACAGGTTGGCGGATATTCATGGTAACAAGATTTATTCCTGTTTGCCTTGAAGACGTTCTGGAGGTGTTGCCGGCTGATGCCGCCGGCAACACGCCTCATCCCCGCTTGTTGATCACGATAATTTCCTGCCCGGTAAAGCGGCTGCCCAGCCAGTTGCGGATGCGCTGGATGCTGCTGTTGGGCAGTGCCTGGCGGCTTTCCAGATAGACAATCAGAACGCCTTGTCTGGCTGGTGCCGAGGCATCCTCTTTGCCCTCGGCACTGGTGGCCAGATGGATGGTGCGCAGCTCAGGGTACTGTGCGGCCAACTCCTGACGCAGCTGGTCGAAAGCCTGTTCTTGCTGTTGCTCGCGGCTGGAGGCGCTTTGTGCCTGCTGCTGTTGTTGCGCCAATTGCTGTTCCAGCTGCTGGATGCGGACGTTTTTCGACTCCAGCAATTGCAGGCTGTTGCGATACAGATCCTGCTGCAGCTGGCTTTTCAGCTGATTCAGCTCGGCACCGTTATCCTGCTGGAAGGTGCGGATCTGCAAGCTGGCATCCTGCAGCTGGAATTGCCCGAGCTGGGCCTGTAGCCGCTCGGCCTGTAGCTTGTCTTGCGCGCCGGCGACGACCAGGGTGATGCGGCGATTGCCGGCATCAATGTCTTTTTGCAGCAATACCAGATCTTTCTCGCTTTGGCTGATCGCCGCCAGATAGGCATTGGCCTCGGTCTTGAACAGCTCCTTGCGCACCAGATCAATCGCCAGATACACGCTGGGCACCAGCGTAATCAGGATGGCCGCGCTGATCAGGATGCGCGCCTTGCGCTGCTGGCCGCTGCTGGCAAAACTCATGCGCGGCAGGCGCATCAGGCGGGTGAAGAACAGCGCCGACAGCGCGATATACACCGCATTGATGGTGAACAGATAAAACGCGCCGAGGAAGAACGCCGGCTGGCCGGTGGCAATGCCATAGCCGGCGGTGCACAGCGGCGGCATCAGTGCGGTGGCAATCGCCACCCCCGGAATCACATTGCCCCATTCTCGCCGCGTCACGCCGATGATGCCGGCCATACCGCCAAACATCGCAATCAGCACATCCCACAGCGTCGGTGCGGTGCGGGCCAGCAGCTCGGATTGCGCATGCGTCAGCGGGGTCAGCAGAAAGTACAGCGTCGACGTCAGCAGGCTGAGCAGGACAAACACGCCCAGCGTGCGTGCCGAGCGGCGAATCAGCTCGAAGTTGTCCACCCCCGCGCCATAGCCTATGCCCATGATCGGCCCCATCAGCGGCGAAATCAGCATGGCGCCGATGATCACCGCCGTCGAGTTCACATTCAGGCCGATAGACGCCACAAAAATGGCGAACATCAGAATCCACATATTGGTGCCGCGGATATGAATGCCCTGGGTAATGCTGTTCTCGATCTCCTCTGGCGTATCCATATCGCTGCGCAGGTCAAACAGCTTTTGCAGCTCGTACAGAAACAGGCGTTTTCTCATGGCAATCCGTTCTGGTAAGGGGTTGGTCTGTGGCGGCAAGCCTGGCCGCAACCTGGGCGAGGGCAGGCCTGATGGGCAGGCTTGCGGCCAGCCTAGTCGTCGAGAAAAGTCCAGCTATCAGCGCCATCAAAGCGGCGCACCCTGACGGCGGCAATCAGCGCCGGGTCAAAATTGCCGAGATTCACCCCGTGTTTGCAGCCCGCTGTCGGCGTCAGTGGCTCCCAGTGCGTTACACAGCCGCAAGTCTTGCAATGGATGGTGCGCAAGGTTTTATCGCCCTGAATATAGGCGGTAGTGGCATCCGGCGCGGCACTGATCTTGACTGTGCCGAATTCGAAATACACCCACGGCCCGCCGATGCGGCGGCACAGCGAGCAATTACAGGAGGTCGCTACCATCGGCGTGGCCGGCAGGGTCAGCTTGACTGCGCCGCAATGGCAAGAGCCTTCGTGCATGGTATCTCTCCGCTGGTGCCACAGGCCGAGGTGCCGGCAGCCGAGCACCTACTGTAGCAGCTTGTCGCCAGGTGTTTTAACCATAGCGCGCGCGACAGAGGGCAGGCTTGCCATGCGCGCGCGAGGTGGCGGCTCAGACCCGCCCGGGTGTGGTGCTGGCCAGCGCACGAAACTCCCGGCACATATGGGCCTGATCACTGAAGCCGAACTGCAATGCCACCTCCGCCAGGCTGGCATCGGGATGTGACAGCAGAAAGGTGGCCGCATGCTTTACCCGCAAAATGCGCTGGTATTGCTTGGGTGTCATGTCCAGCCACTGGCGGAACAGGCGTTCCGTCTGACGTTGGCCGCAAGGCAATAATTCGCCGGGTAAAACAGGGGAGGCTGCCCGCGCCAAAGCCTGCAAGGCATTTTGCAGGGCGGCGGGTATCAGTAAAGACAAGTCGAGCTGCGTCTGTGCCCAGCCCTCAAGCAGATCCAGCTGGCTATTGCCATCGGCACAATCCGCCAGCTGGTGATATAGCGGGTAAAGCGCATAACGTTGATCGGCAGCGGGGGAAAGTCGCGTCATGCGTTCGTAGTGTTGCCCCAGCACGCCAAAGGCCATGGCCGGATGAAAGCGGATACCGGCAAGGCGAGCGCCCGGATAAAGCCGCACCTCGCCGGACGCCTTGGCCACGGGGCACAGAATCACCCCATGCAGCAACCGCTCATCATCCACCTCGACCTGCCCCGCCAGCGCAAAAAGTATGCCGCTGCCGGCATCAGAATACAGGCGGCGTACAACCGGCGCACCGTGGGCGGCATCGACCGCAGCCGACCACACGGCCTGTACCTGTGCCGCCAGCTGCCCGCCGGGCATGCGCAATTTGAAGTCGAAGGGGCTAGATGGGGTGGGATTTGTAATGGCTGCCAACCTCCGGTTTGAATACTCTCACGACACGATTCCAGCTATTGATGGCATTCACGGCGATGGTCAGGTCTACCACGGCCTGCTCGCCCAGTACCGCGACTGCTTGCTGAAAGTGCTGATCCTCAATCCGCTGGCCGGATGTCAGCTTTTCGGCCCAGTCCAGCGCGGCACGTTCTACCGTACTGTACAACGGCATATCGCGCCACGCACTCAGGCCCAGCATGCGTGCATGCGTTTCACCGGCCTGCAAGGCTTCGCGGCTATGCATGTCCAGACAAAATGCACACTGATTGATTTGTGAAACCCGCAGCTTGACCAGCTCCCAGATCGCGACGCTCAGCGTGGCCGAGCGGGAAAACTGCTCATGCAGATAGCTTTCCTGCGCCATCAGGATATTCATGGCAGGGGCGGCGAGGATAATGTAGTCGGCACGCATGGTGGTGGTCTCCTTGTGAAAGAGAGGCCAGTCTAGCGAGGCATACCAAGCGGATATTGAATAAACCCGACATGGTGGACAGAAGGTTGGCCGCAAGGCCATGCCCGCATGATATTAGGGAAGTTGCAGCGCGTGTATCGCTGATGGCGAACCCGCCCTACAGGGCTACAGAGCTGAGATTATGTTTTTTGTGGCCTAACGACGAAGGTCAGCGGCAGTCGGACAGCGTAGTTGGTCGACTGTCCGCTGGACCGGATTGTTAGCCATCGGCGAGATCCTCGGCACGTTTGAGTTTGAACTGCACTTCGTACTCAAACAGGCTGACATTCGGAAAAACTGATATTGCATACCGCAAATTTTGCGTAATCTCGCGAGCGATAATGATTCCGTTGATTTGACAAGTTTGGCCGTGCTTTCGCTGCAAGCAACCCATATAACGGGCAAGCTGACCAATGGCGTGATCAGGGCTTCGGGCTCTTTTCAGTTCAAATACATACAGTGCGCCTTCTGCATCGGTGGCGAGTATGTCAATTGGCCCAACAGCGGTTGGATATTCAATTCCAATGCGCCCTTCGTTATCTTTAAAGAGGCGCAATCGTCGTCCCTGCACATCAATAGCTCCCAAATTTTGAGCGATAAAGTCTCGCAACTGAATTTCAAATTGAAATGCGGCTTCATCCCAAATTTCTTCATTGCCTTCACCTTCAGAGCCAAGAACATCTGCAACTTGCTCTTGGGCATTGCTTGCGCCTGGGGGAATAAGCCGAACTTCTTCATTGGTTGCTTGAACTGACCATCCTTGTTTCCGAAGGGCGGCTAGCAACTGACGGGAGGTGCTATCGGTGGCATGGTGCCCAGGTGGAATATGTTCTGGATGCTGCCGTAACCATTCCTTCATGGGGAATATTTCGATGCCACCATCATTTCTTGGGATTGCAACAATAAATCGGGCCATAGAGGGCTCCTTAGGTGGCTAACGATTAAGCTAATGGGCGGCAGTTGAGCGAATTGTTAGCTGGCAACACGCCCGCCAGCGCTTAGCGCAGACAGAAAGTTTGCCTCATACGCTTTACGAACTGATTCAAGCTTCCATCTTACGTCAGAGCGCTTGCGCGCAAGAATTGGCTGTAGCGCAGAAGCTATTTGGCTTACCACCTCGCTGGGGGTGCCCACGGAGTTGCGAATCAACTCACTCATGCTTGTGCTGCTGTAGTCTCTGCTGGTTGTTGAGTTACAGAAGCTGCAAGCAGTTACTGTATTAGCTGCATGAATTTCTCTGGATATGGACTCACGCTCTGCGTTGCTAAGATCGGGAAAGCGCTCCGAGACAACTGAGCGGATTTCTTTGAGATAGCCGCCTTGGCTTTTTCCTATGATGTGCTCCACAGTCAGTTGCCGCCACAGGTCAAATGTAAGCTCTGCGCCACCACACTCGCAGAGTTGGCAAGTGCCGTTAGAGCGGACATGCACATCAAAGGAGTAGCCAAAGAGTGATTGACATTGTTTGTAGTTGTAAGGTGCAGTCATGTGTCTTTGCCAGCTAACGTGTAATAGACACCTATTCAGGTGTCTATTTCCTTGATTGATGTGTATATCTCGGCATGATATTGAGAGATCTATCGAACAGGCAAGGCGATGATGCCCGTGCCTGCAGGCAGGTACACATCTGTGCGGGACTGTTTTCACGATGGCATCTGGTGAGACAGCATTTTCAGCTGTCTATTCCACAAATGGTGGTGTCTATCTGGCAATGACTTCGGTCTGGGTGCCTTGTAGCCGCGGCCGGACATTGCAGTCAACCTTAGGTCTTGCGGTGGCGAGGCCGTTGCGGCTATGGCTGCGATAAAAAAATACCATTCCGCCAAGGCTTGTGTTTGCCGGCAAAAATGCCCATCTTGCAGGCTATGGATGGCCGTTGCCATCGCTTACCCATCAGGAAACCAGCATGAGCTACATCAATATCACCGCCGAAACTTTCAATGATTACGCCGAGCGCGAGGGCATCGTGATGCTCGATTTCTGGGCGGACTGGTGTGGCCCGTGCAAGGTGTTTGGCCCGATCTTCGAAGCTGCGGCCGAAAAACACCCGGACATCGTGTTCGGCAAGATCGACACCGAGGCCGAGCGCGATCTGGCCGCGCATTTCCAGATCCGCTCCATCCCGACCCTGATGGCGCTGAAAGATGGCGTGGTGGTGTTCCATCAGGCTGGCGCGATGATGGCCGGCCAGTACGAGCAGCTGATTCAGGCGATTCGTGATCTGGACATGGAAAAGGTCAAGGCCGAGATCGCCGAGCAGCAAGGCTGAGGCAGGAGGACGAGATGAAATTGTCGTGGCTATGGTTGTCGGCCTTGCTGGTCGTGCCGGCTATCGCGCAGGCGGAAAAGCCGACGGTGGCCGCGCTGTTTGATCATCAATTGCCGCGCCTGACCGGCGGCACGCTGGATATGGCGCAGTATCGCGGCAAGGCCTTGCTGGTGGTGAATACCGCCAGCGAGTGCGGCTTCACGCCGCAGTTCAAGCAGCTGGAGGCCTTGTGGCGGCAGTATCAGGGCAAGGGCCTGGTGGTGCTGGGCTTTCCGTCGGATGACTTTCATCAGGAGCTGGCAGCAGACAAGGACGTCGCCAGCTTTTGCGAGGGCAATTTCGGCGTGAGCTTCCCGATGCTCAGCCGCGTGCATGTGCGCGGCAGCCAGGCGCATCCGCTTTACCGGCAGTTGGCCGCACTGTCGGGTACGACGCCGAAGTGGAATTTCTACAAGTACATCGTGCCGGCCAATGGTGGCGAGGTGCAGGCGTTTTCACCGCTGACCAAGCCTGACAGCGCCGACTTCGTGAAGGCGCTGCAGGCGGCATTGCCGCGCTGAGGCGGACGGGCGAGAAACAGCGCGCTGGCAGGGCATGCCCCTCAGCGCGCTTTTTCATGCGTATTCGCGCAGTTTGCCGCGGCTTGACGCGGCAAAAGTGTTAACAGCTTCTAACAAAGCTTTGTGCTTTTCTATCGAGTAAACCGTGGCTAGTTGACCGGCCTTTCAGTAACATGCTGCGGTTAATCCCATCGCCATCCGGACCGCCCCCATGCTGCAAAGAATCGCCATATCCAGCCTGCTGTTGCTGCTGGCTGCCTGCTCGTCGCTGAGCGTCAAACCGAATATTCCGCCAAGTGGCAGCAGCGAAGTGCGCTATGAGCGCAGCAGTTTTGCCAGCCTGCCGCAGTGGCCGCAGGGGGCTGCCAGCGAGAGCCTGCTGGCCTTGCGCCAGAGTTGTGTGCCCCTGGCCAAGGCTGCCGAATGGCAGGCCGTCTGTGCCGAGGCGCAACAGGTGGATGCGGCCAACCTTGCGGCCGTGCGCAGCTTTTTCGAGCAGCGTTTCCAGGTGTGGCAGATGCGCGATGGCGAGCGCGATAACGGACTGATTACCGGCTATTACGAGCCGCTGCTGGTGGGCAGCCGCACGCAAAGCGCGCAGACGCCTTATCCGGTGTATGGCGTGCCGGCCGACATGCTGATTGTCGATATCACCCCCGAGCAGCGCAGCCTGAATAGTCTGGTGGTGCGCCGTGTCGCCGGCAGCAATCGTCTGCAACAGGTGGCCGGCAAGACGAGCGCCGGCAGTGGTGAAATCCAGGTCAATCTGGCTGATTTCGTCATCGACAACCGTACCCGCGCGCTGAAAGGCCGCTTGCAGGGTAATCGCCTGCTGCCGTATTTCACTCGTGGCGAGATTCTGCAGGGCAAGGGCGTGAATACCGCGCAGGTGCTGGCGTGGGTAGAGGATGACGTCGAGCTGTTCTTCCTGCAGGTGCAAGGCTCGGGCCGCATCCAGCTGGAAGACGGCAGCTTCTTGCGTATCGGCTATGCCGATCAGAATGGCCACCCGTACAAATCCATCGGCCGCTGGCTGGTAGACCAGAAACAGCTGGCGCTGTCGGATGCCAGCATGCAGGGCATCAAGGGCTGGATTGCGGCCAACCCGCAGCGCAAGCAGGAGCTGTTCAACGTCAACCCGAGCTATGTGTTCTTCCGCGATCTGGGCCCGGCCCAGGGCGGGCCACTGGGCGCGCTGGGCGTGCCGCTGACCGATGGCTACAGCATGGCGATCGACCCGCGTTATGTGCCGCTGGGCGCGCCGGTCTACCTGTCTACTACCTGGCCGCTGGATGGCGAGCCGCAGGCGCTGAATCGTCTGATGGTGGCGCAGGATACCGGCGGCGCGATCCGTGGCGGCATTCGCGGTGATTTCTTCTTTGGTTTTGGCACCGAGGCCGGCATGTACGCCGGCAAGATGAAGCAGCGCGGCCAGTTCTGGCTGTTGTTGCCGCGCGGCATCACGCCGCAGGCCAAGCTTTGATATCGGGTAATCGCAACACACATCAGGACAATAACAATGTTGAAAAAGACACTGACTTTGGCTGTGCTGCTGGCTTTGGGGCTGAGTGCCTGCGGCAAAGGGGAAAAACCGGAAGGCAAGGACAAGGCCGCCGCGGCCAAGGCCGTGCCACAGTTGGCCGCAAGTGATTTGCTGACGGCGCAAACCGGCACCGTGCAGGAAACCGTACCGTTTACCGCCACACTGAATGCCAAACGCAGCGCCGAAGTGGCGGCCGAGGTAGAAGGCCAGGTGCGCGAAGTGCTGGTACGCGAGGGCGAGCCGGTGCGGCGCGGCCAACGTCTGGCGCTGATTGATGGCCAGACGCTGGAGCAGGCGCTGGCCGAACAGCGTGCCCAGCTGTCGAACGCCGAGTCGCGGCTGAAGCTGGCCCGGCAAAAGCTGGAAAAACAGCGCGAACTGTTCCGCCAGGGTTTTATCTCGCAACTGGCGCTGGACGAGCTGGAGAGCGACTACCGCATCCGCGAGGGTGAGGTGCATGCCCAGCGCAGCCAGCTGAGTCGTGCGCAAAAGAGCCTGGCCGATACCGTGATCAGCGCGCCGATGGATGGCGTGCTGTTCTCGCGCCAGATCGAGCCGGGTGAACAGGTTGGCCGCAACCAGAAGGTTTTCGGCATTGCCGACCTGTCCACGCTGGAGGCGGTGGCCAATATTCCGGCACGCCAGGTGGCCGAGCTGAAGCCGGGCATGACGGCCAGCTTCCATCTGGAAGGCGGCAAGCAGCAGTACAGCGCCACGCTGCAGCGTATCAACCCGGTGGCAAACGCCAATACCCGCACCTTTGCCGCCTATCTGCAGGTAGCCAATAACGATCTGCAACTCAAAGCCGGCCAGTTCATCCAGGGCGAGCTGGTGTTGCGCGAGCAGCAGGGCATTGCCTTACCGTTGGCCGCCGTGCGCGATGCCGACGGCAAGACACCGTGGGTGATGACGCTGAAGGGCAATCAGCTGGGCAAGCAGCCGGTACAGATTCTGCTGCGTAATGATGCACGCCGTACCGTTGCCGTCAGCGGCCTGACTGCCGGCCAGCAGATTCTGGCGGCACCGCTGCTGGGCCTGCAAAGCGGTGACAAGGTTCAACTGCCGGGCAAGGGGAGCTGATCATGTGGCTGACCCGTGTCAGTGTGCAAAACCCCTACCTCGCGGCGGTGATGATGCTGCTGCTGACGGTGCTGGGGCTGTTTGCCTGGAAGACTCTGCCGGTCGAGGAGTTTCCCGATATCCGCTTCCCCGTTGCGGTGGTGTCGGTCAGCTACCCGGGCGCTTCGCCCAAGGTGGTAGAGACCGAAGTCACCCGCAAGGTCGAGGAGGCGGTGAATACCATCAACGGTATCAAGCACATCCGCTCTTATTCGTTTGAGGGCAGCAGTACGGTAGTTGTCGAGTTCGAGCTGTCGACCGACCCGGCTACCGCGCTGCAGGAAGTGCGCGACAAGGTTGGCGCGGTGCAGGGGCGTTTCCGCCGCGAAGTCGCCACCCCGGTGATCTCGCAGATGAACCCCAACGACGAGCCGCTGATGTCGTATGCCTTCAGCGGTGGCGACCAGCGCGCGCTCAGCAACTGGCTGGACAATGTGCTGAAAAAGCGGCTGCAGACCGTGGCGGGCGTTGGCGAGGTGAAGCTGACCGGTATTGCCAAGCGCGAAATCCGCATTGATCTTGACCCGTATCGCCTGCAGGCGCTGGGCTTGTCGGTCAGCGAGGTGGGCGACGCGATTGCTGCGGCCAACCGTGATTATCCGGCCGGCCAGGTCAGCAGCCAGCGCGACGAGTTGTCGGTGCGGGTGGCAGGCAAGCTGGTGTCGGTGGACGACTTCCGCAAGCTGGCGATTGCCACTCGCGGTGGCGTCAGCATCCGTCTCGATGAAGTGGCGACGGTGCAGGATGCCGAGGAAGAGAAAAACAGCGTCAGCCTGATCAACGGCCAGCCTGGTGTCGGCATGGATATCAGCGCCACCCGTGGTGCCAATGTGGTCGAGGTGGCTGGCAAGGTGAAGGCGGCGCTGGCCGAGATGCAGAGCCAGATTCCACGTGGCAGCGAGATGCGCCTGACTTACGACAAGTCGGCCGAGGTGCAGGATTCGCTGGATGGCGTGGAAAAGACGCTGGTGGAAGGTGCTCTGCTGACGGTGTTCATCGTCTTCCTGTTCCTTGGCAGCTGGCGCAGCACGGTGATTACCGGCCTGACCCTGCCGATTGCCTTGCTCGGCACGCTGTTTGCGCTGATGGCGATGGGCTTCACCCTGAACGTGATGACGCTGATGGCGCTGTCGCTGTCCATCGGCCTCTTGATTGACGATGCGATCGTGGTGCGCGAAAACATTGTGCGTCATGCCACGCTGGGCAAGGGCCATTATCAGGCGGCGCTTGATGGCACCAACGAGATTGGCCTGGCGGTGCTGGCCACCACGCTGACCATTGTCGCGGTGTTTTTGCCGGTCGGTTTCATGGGCGGCATCATCGGCAAGTTCTTCCACCAGTTTGGCCTGGCGGTGACGGTGGCAGTGCTGATCTCGATGTTTGTGTCCTTCACGCTGGACCCGATGCTGTCGTCGATCTGGCACGACCCGCATCGCCATGGCGATCATCACAAAGGCCCGCTGGGCCGCGCGCTGGACTGGTTCGAGGCCTCGCTTGACCGCCTCGCCAACAGTTATGTCGGTGCGATCCGCTGGGCGCTGAACTGGCGCAAGACGGTGATGTTGCTGGCGCTGGGCCTGACCGTGGGCAGCTTCATGCTGGTGCCGATTATCGGTGGCGAATTCCTGCCCAAGGCCGATACCGGCGACTTCCGCCTGAGCTTCAAGACGGCGGCGGGCAGCTCGCTGGAATACACCACCGACAAGGCGCGTGAAGTCGAGATGCGCCTGCGCAGCATCCCCGAAATCAAGACTATCGACACCCGCGTCGGTGGTGGCCGTTTTGGCGCTGGCCAGAACGAGGCGCGGCTGACGATTGATGTCGGCGACAAGCAGGATCGACAGCGCGATATGTTCGAGCTGATGAAGGTCGCCCGTGTCGAGGCTGGCAAGGTCGCCGGTATCCAGCTGGATTCGGTGCAAGGGGTGGGCGGTCATGGCCCGGGTGGCAAACCGGTGAATATCTCGATTCGCGGCAATGATATCGAGGCGCTGCAAAAAGCCACCGATCAGCTGATGGCCAAGGTTGGCCGCGTGCAGGGCGTGACTGACTTGCAGAGCAGCTTTACCGATGCCAATCCGGCGCTGGACATCCGCCTGAACCGCGACGCGGCGGCGACGCTGGGGGTGGATCTTGCCAAGGTTGGCGACACGCTGGGCATCTTGCTGGCGGGCGATACAGTGACTACGTGGGAAGCGCCGGATGGCGAAAACTACAATGTGCGTTTGCGCCTGCCCAAGACCGAGCGTGAAGAAAGCCTGCTGGAAGTGCTGACCGTGCCGGGCACGCGTGGCGAGGGCGGTGTGGCCAGCATGGTGCCGCTGGCGCAGCTGACCACCATCGAGCACAGCAGCAATCCGCGCCAGATCGAGCGCACCGACCTGATGCGCGAAATCAGCATCACCGGCAATATCCAGAACCGCTCCAGCGGCGAGGTGTTTACCGATATCGAAAAAGTGCTGAAGGACGTGCAGCTGCCGGCCGGGGTGATTCTGGCGCAGGAGGGCGAGAAGAAAGACATGCAGGAATCGCTGAAGTACGCGGTGCAGGCGCTGGCGATGGGGGTGATCTTCATCTACCTGATCCTGGCGGCGCAGTTCCGCAGCTTCACCCTGCCGGTCACCATCATGATGGCGTTGCCGCTGGCCTTTGTCGGCGTGTTTGTCGCGCTGTGGCTGTGGGGCTCGACGCTGAACATGTTCTCGGTGATCGGCATCATCATGCTGATGGGTCTGGCGGCGAAGAACGGCATTCTGCTGGTGGACTTCATCAACCAGTCGCGCCGTGAAGGCATGAGCCGCACCGATGCGATTGTCGAAGCCGGCCGCGTGCGCCTGCGCCCCATCATGATGACCAGTCTGGCGATGATCTTCGGCATGTTGCCGCTGGCGCTGGCGACCGGTGCCGGCTCGGAGACGCAGCGGCCGATGGCGCATGCCATCATCGGCGGCCTGGTGACCTCGACGGTGCTGACGCTGATCGTGCTGCCGGTGGTGTACACCTATCTGGACAGCCTGCGCAGTCTGGTGCGTCGTGGGCTTGGCAAGCTGAACGGCACGCCGAAGCCGTCAGCGCACTGAGTCAGTTGCTAGTCAGTCGGTAAAAAGCCGAAGCCACCGTGAGGTGGCTTCGGCTTTTTCATGCGAGTGTTTGCGGCTCAAGGTTGTCCGCAAGTGCCGGGCGTGCTGGCCTTAGTCGCGGCCGCGCGCGTCCTCGGCGGCCGCCACATCCGACAGCAGGATGTTCAGCGCGTCGGTCGATTCGCGCAGCTCTAGCAGTGACAGCGCCAGCGACACGATCAGCATCAGCAGGCTGATGCCGAACACCAGTTGCGCGCTTTGCGGCCAACCGGTGTAAATCAGGAACATCGCCACCACGCACAAAAACAGGCTGCCGACACCGATGCCCTGCATCCATTTGATCAGCGCGATGCGGCGGCGCAGGCTGCCGATCTGCTGCATGATGCTGTCGCTGGGCTCGGCGCGATAGTCTTCGTAAAGGTTGCGGATCACGCCGGCCAGCGCCAGATAGCGGTTGGTATAGGCAAGCAGCAGCAGCGAAATGGCCGGAAACAGCAGGGCAGGGGTGGTCAGATTGAGCATGGTTTAGCGGTGTTCGTTGATCAGGACATCCAGACCGGTGCCGGTCAGGGCGTACAGCTCGATAATGTCGTCATTGCGCATGCGCACGCAACCGCGCGAGGTCGGCGTGCCGAAGGCCACATGGCTGCCAGAGCCATGCAGATAGATTGCTCGGTCGTAGCTGTCGACCTCACCACCCTGATTCAGCCCCGGCTCCTGGCCGCACAACCACATGATACGGGTGAGAATCCAGTCCTTGTTCGGGTATTCGGCGTGCAGCTGCGGGGTGTATTTCCACGGGGTGATCTGGCGGCGATAGATGATGGTATCGGCCTCGATGCCATCGCCGATGCGCTCGCACACCGTGTGCCAGCCACGCGGTGTCTGCAGGCTGTTGACGCGCTCGCCGACGCCGCGACTCGAGGTCGAAATCCGGTAGTTGAGCCGCGCCACGCCCTGTTCGTCGTAGTAGACCAGCGACTGGCTCTGCACGCCGACTTCCAGCCACGGCTGGCCGGGGTGGCGCGGATTGGGTTGTACCTTGGCCGCGTGCAGCGTCTGCTGCTGGCTGGCCAGCAGCCAGTCGGCATCGGGCGTGTCAGCCTGGGCGGCGGGGGCGCTAAGCAGCAGGGCTATCGCCAGCGGCTTCATCAGGGCGCGGATCTTCATCATGGCGCGGATCTTAATCAGGGCTCTGGGTCAGTCGTGGTACGGCGGCTGGCAAAAAATGCGCTCAACAGTTGGCCGCAGGCCTCGGCCTGCTCGCCGCCAAGTACGGCGGTGTGGCTGTTGAGGCGGCGCTCGGCAAACAGATCGACCACGCTGCCCGCCGCGCCGGTCTTGTCTTCTCGCGCACCATATACCACATGGGCGAGGCGGCTGTGCAGGATGGCGCCGGCGCACATCGCACACGGCTCCAGCGTCACATACAGCGTGCAGTCCTGCAGGCGGTAATTCTGCAGC
Organism: Vogesella lacus; assembly: GCF_979366295.1. Lineage (NCBI taxonomy): Bacteria > Pseudomonadati > Pseudomonadota > Betaproteobacteria > Neisseriales > Chromobacteriaceae > Vogesella > Vogesella lacus. Next base: position 67,511 of record NZ_CEETQT010000005.1, on the reverse strand, counting down.
TGCCGGGCGGCAGCCCGAAGTGCCTGCATCTCGGCATGGGCGCTCGGGTCGTGCAAGCCGATAACCTGATTATGGCCGCGGGCGATGATCTTGCCAGCCTGCACCAGCACCGCACCCACCGGCACTTCGCCCTCGCTGGCGGCCAGCCTTGCCTCGGCCAGCGCTTGCTGCATGAAGTATTCACGTTCGGCCGCTGGTGGTGGCAATCGTACCGGCGGATGATTGGCCAGCGCGGTGCGCAGTGCGGCCTTGTCGTCTTGGCTGATGTCAGACCAGTGCACGCCCAGCACGGCAGCGTGCAGCGCATGCAACTGGCGCTCGCCTATGCTGAGGCCGGCGGCTTTCAGCAGCAGATACGCTGTCACCACGCCTTGTGCCCGCAAGGCAGCACGGTCGTGAATGCCCAGCGCGGCGAGTGCGGCGATCAGATTGGGCGACAGCGGCGGGGTGGTCAGCATGGGCATGACAGCATTGCGGCCAACCTTTGAGGTTGGCCGCAATCGCTTAAGCGAGGCGCTGGCAAGCCATCAGGTAATTGACGTCGGTGTCGTCCCCGAGGCTGTAGATGCGCGTCAGCGGGTTGTAGCTCATGCCGCTGATATTGTTGATGCCGAGGCCGGCATTGCGCGCCATGCGCGACAGCTCGGATGGCTTGAGGAAGCGGCCGTACTCGTGCGTGCCCTTGGGCAGCATGTTCAGCACATATTCGGCACCGAGCACCGCCAAGAGGTAAGACTTGGCATTGCGGTTCAGCGTCGAGAAGAACACCTGGCCGCCCGGCTTGACGAGGCGGGCGCAGGCGCGCACCACGCTTTGCGGATCGGGTACGTGTTCCAGCATTTCCATGCAGGTCACCACGTCAAAGCTTGCCGGCATTTCTTCGGCCAGCTCTTCGACAGGCACACAGCGGTAAGTCACGCTGACGCCGGATTCCAGACTGTGCAGCTGCGCGACCTTCAGCGACTTCTTGGCCAGATCGATGCCGGTGACGGTCGCGCCGCGCTCGGCCATGCTCTCGGCCAGAATGCCGCCGCCGCAGCCGACATCCAGCACTGTTTTGCCGGCAATCGCCGCGCGGCTGTCGATATAGTCCAGACGCAGCGGGTTGATCTCGTGCAGCGGCTTGAACTCGCTGTCCTTGTCCCACCACTTGTGGGCAATCTGGCTGAATTTGTCCAGTTCCAGTTCGTCAACGTTACTCATGCTTTTCCTTGTTTGCGTGCGGCCAACCTCGCTTGAAGGTTGGCCGCAAGGATATTACTTGGCGAGGATGCGGACGCGCCAGGCTTCGGCGGTGGCCTTCAGCGCGGCTTCATCCAGTGTGGTCAGCTGACGCTCGCGCAGCACGGCGCGGCCGTTTACCCACACGTGGCTCACCTGCTCGCGGCCTGCAGCGTACACGATGTGCGAGATCGGGTCGAAGGCCGGGCTGGTTTCGACTTGCGACAGATCAACGGCGATCAGGTCAGCCTGTTTGCCGACGGTCACGCTGCCCACCTTGTCACCGATATGCAGCGCATCGGCACCGTTCTGGGTGGCCATGCGGATGGCGGTGGCGGCCGGCACGGCGGTCGGATCCATCGAGCCGACCTTGGCCAAGAGCGCACCCATGCGGGTTTCGGACAGCATGTCCAGCTTGTTGTTGGACGCCGCGCCATCCGTACCGATGCCGACATTCACGCCGGCAGCCAGCAGCTTCTGCACCGGGGCAATACCGGAAGCCAGCTTCATATTGGAGGTCGGGTTGTGGGCGATGGACACGCCACGCTCGGCACACAGCGCGATTTCATCGTCAGTCAGGTGCACCATATGGGCGGCGATCAGGCGCTTGCCCACCATGCCCAGCTTGTCCAGACGCGCCAGCGGGCGAACCTGGTGCTCGGCGATGCTGCCGTTCACCTCATCCATCGATTCCTGGATGTGGCAGTGGATCAGCATGTCGCGCTCTTCCGCGATCTTGACCACCTTGCGGAAGGTATCGTCGGACACGGTGTACGGTGCATGCGGCGCGAGGGTGAAGGTAATCAGCTCGTGGCCGGCGTACTGGTCGGCTTCGGCCAGACCCTTGGTGATGTAGTCGTCGGCGTTCTGGCCGTAAGCAGTCGGGAATTCGAGGATGGACAGGCCGACAAAGGTACGCATGCCGGCAGTCAGGCCGGCACGGGCCATCGCGCCGTGGTAGAAGTACATGTCATTGATGGTGGTGGTGCCGCTGCGGAACATTTCGCCCATTGCCAGCAGCGCGCCATCGTGCACGAATTCATCGCTCACATGCTTGCCTTCGGCCGGCCAGATGTGGTTTTGCAGCCAGTCCATCAGCGCCTTGTCATCAGCCATGCCGCGCAACAGGGTCATCGCGCTGTGGCCGTGCAGGTTGACAAGACCCGGCATCAAAACATGGTTGCCCAGCTCGACACGCTCGGCAGCGGAGGCGGCAGCCGCCTCGTCGCTATTAAGAATTGCAGCAATCTTGCCGTCCTTGATGGCAACGGCGTGATTTTCCAGAATGACACCGTCTACTTCTACTGGGATAATCCAGCGTGCATTGATCAGCTGATCGTATTGGTTTGCGGTCATGATGCGTATCCTCGGTTGTGACAAGGCGAAAAACGGAGTTTCGCTCTTTTTAGTGTGGTTTTACTGAAACCCGATATTGTACGACAACATTGCTGGCAAGTCCCTGCTGGCCGGATTGCCTGCAATCGGGATTGCAGTGCCATGATCAGTGATACACAATGAATCCAGATCATGCCTGTGGGGAGGATACGGGCAGGGTTTGCGTACCCGGTCTGTGGCCACGCGGGTGCGGATCAAAATAAAAAAACCTGAATACGAAACGATGACAAAACAGACCGAGCTGACTGATTTCGCCCGCAAGGGCAGCCTGTCCTTGCGGCAGGCCTTCCTGATTGCCGTGGTCCTGGGTTTGTTGATACCGGCCTTGCTGATCAGTGTGTTGAGCTTCAACCTGCAGCGTGAGTCCATGGAAAACCAGCTGGCAACCGACCAGAGCCGCTTGCTGGAAATCGTGGCACTCGGCATGCAGGAGCCGCTGTGGAACCTCAGCCGCCAGGCCGGTGCGCCGCTGGTCACCTCAGTGATGGACGACCAGCGCATCATCTCGGTGCGGGTTACCGACACCCAGTCGAACACCATCTTTCTGTCGGCCCTGCGCAGCGAGCGCCGTATCGGTGGTGTTGCCTTTGTACAAAAACCGGTGGTGTACCGTGGCGAAGAAATCGGCCAGGTGACCATCGAGTTTGATACCGAACATCTGAGCATCGCGCTCAAGGATCAGCTGAAAGATCTGCTGCTGATCGTACTGGCGCAGTTGTCGCTGTCCATCCTGCTCATCATGAGCATTCTGAACTCCCGCTTCCTCAAGCCTATCCGCCAGCTGTCGGATCAGGCGACACAGTTGGCCGCACTCAAGCTGGATCAGCCTTTCCACTGGGGCCGTCAGGATGAAATCGGTACCGTGGGCAAACACCTGGAATGGACGCGTGCCGAGCTCAAGCGCCTGATTGACGAGCTGAAGGCCAAGACCATTGCGCTGGAGGCTGATATCGAACGTCGTCGTGAAGTCGAAGACGCGCTGCGCCGTTCCGAGAACAAGTATCGCGAGCTGTTCTGGTCCAACCTTGACGGCATCGTGATCAGCTCGCTTGAGGGGCAGGTAATCGATGCCAACCCTGCCTTCCTCAGCCTGATCGGTTACAGCCTGGACCAGCTGAAACTGCAGAACTTCTGGGATGTGGTGGCGGATCAGAGCCAGCAGACCGAGCGCTACAATCTTGATAACAAGGTCATGCGTTTTGGCTTCTGCGACGAATTCGAAGTCGAGTACATCAACCGCCTTGGCAGCGCGATTCCGGTCAGCGTCAAAACCGTGGCCATGCGTGATGCCGATGGCCGCATTACGGCGGTTTGGCGCATGGTGCGCGATATTTCCGAGCGCCGTGCCGCTGAAGAGCGCATGCAGCTGGCCGCCAAGGTATTCGAGAACACGGCGGAAGGCATCATGATTACTGATGCCAATGTACAGATCCGTTCGGTCAACCGTGCCTTTACCGAGATTACCGGCTTCACCCAGGAAGAAGTCATCGGTACCAAGCCGACGGCGCTGAGTTCCGGTCGTCACAGCGACGAGTTCTACGACAATATGTGGAGCGTGCTGAAAGATCAGGGTCACTGGCAGGGCGAGGTGTGGAACCGTCGCAAGAATGGCGAGATTTATCCGGAGTGGCTGGCCATCAATGCCGTCAAGAGCCCGGGCGGTGATGTCACCCATTACGTCGCGGTCTTCAGCGATCAGTCCGAGCGCAAGGCTGCCGACGAACGCATCCAGTTCCTCGCACACTTTGACGTGCTGACTGGCCTGCCTAACCGCGGCCATCTGCAGGATCGCGCCTTGCTGGCGATCCAGAACGCTTCGCACGATAACGGCAAGCTGGGTGTGCTGCTGCTGGATCTTGACCGCTTCAAGACCATCAACGAGTCGCTGGGCCATGCGGCCGGCGACATCCTGCTGAAGATCGCCTCGGAACGTATCCGTCGTGTGCTGAGTGCCGGTGAAGTCGTGGCGCGCCAGGGCGGTGACGAGTTCCTGGTCCTGCTGCCGCTGATCAACGATGCGGCCGACGCAGTACATGTGGCCGAAAGCATTCTTGGCGAATTCTCGACACCGATCGAGGTATACAGCCACTCGCTGGCCGTTACTGCCAGTATCGGTATCAGCGTATTCCCGGATGACGGTCGCGACTTTGACACGCTGGTACGCAACGCCGATGCGGCGATGTATCACGCCAAGTCCAGTGGTCGTAACAATTACAAGTTCTACACAGCCGATCTCAATGCCCGTGCGCGCGAGATTCTGGCGATCGAAAGCCAGTTGCGCTATGCGGTAGATCGTGGCGAGTTCGTGCTGCATTACCAGCCTCAGGTCGAGATGGATACCGGCCGTATTGTCGGTGCCGAGGCGCTGATCCGCTGGAATCATCCGTCACTGGGCTTGCTGGGGCCATTGCACTTCATCGATGTGGCCGAGGAGCGCGGTTATATCGTGCAAATCGGTTGTTGGGTGGTGCGCGAAGCCTGCCGCCAGATTGCCGAGTGGCATGCCAAGGGGCTGCCGCTGATTACTGTCGGGGTAAACCTGTCGGCGCTGCAGTTCCGCCATCAGGACTTGCCGGGCCTGCTCAGCGAGTCGCTGGCTGAATTCAATCTGCCGGGTAGCTGCCTTGATGTCGAGGTGACCGAGAGCGTGATCATGGATGACCTTGAGTCCACCATCCAGACTATCCAGACCATTCAATCCATGGGTATCCGCATGTCGATTGACGACTTCGGCACCGGTTACTCGAGTCTGGCCTACCTCAAGCGTTTCAAGGCAGACAAACTCAAGATTGACCGCTCCTTCGTGCGCGATATTCCTGATGATCTGGATGACACGGCGATTACCCGCGCCATCATCAATATGGCGAAAAACCTCAATATGCAGGTTGTCGCCGAAGGCGTGGAAACCATCGAGCAGTGGCAGTTCCTGGCGGCCGAAGGCTGCGATCAGGTTCAGGGCTATCTGCTGTCCAAACCGGTGCCGGCCGATGATATCGAGCCGCTGCTGCACAAGAGCACCTTGCTGCCAACCGTCGACTGATTTGTCTTGTCCGGACGCGAGTAAACTACAGCTGTGGTTTACTCGCGTTTCTGCTTGCCATTAAAATTCGAGCCATTAACCTAATTAGAGAATTCAACCCGTGACTTCCCTGACTGCAATGCGCAATCTGCCTGAGGGCAAACTGTTCCGCGAAGGCGATGTATTTGTACTGTTCGGTGAGCTGTTTGGCCGTGGCTATGTAAATGGCCTGATCAACGAGGCACGTGCTGCCGGCATGACCATCATCGGCATGACTGTTGGCCGCCGCGAAGCTGACAACAGCCTGCGCCCGCTGAATGCCGAAGAGCTGGCCGAAGCGGAAGCCCGTCTGGGTGGCAAGATCATCAATGTGCCGCTGATGGCCGGTTTTGACCTGGATGCACCGGCAGGCGAGCCAACCCCGACCGAGCTGCTGTCGGGGCTGACTCTGAAAAACTGGCAGGACGAAAAGCTGGACTGGGCTCAGGTCGAGCGCTGCCGTGAAGCCGGCGTGGCCCGCTTCAAGAACAGCGTGGCCGAGGTGATGTCCCAGCTGGAAACGCTGATTCCGGATGGCAAGAATGTCTACTTCGCCCACACCATGGCCGGCGGCATTCCGAAAGTAAAAGTTTTCCTGGCCATTGCCAATCGCATCTACAAGGGCCGTGGTGACCGTTTCATGTCGTCGCGTGCGCTGCTGGACAGCGATCTGGGCAAGCTGATCCTGCAGAACTTTGACGAAGTGACGGCCAACAGCTTCCAGTACCTGATCGACGGCAGCGCTGCGCTGCGCCAGCGTCTGGAAACAACCGGCGGCCAGGTGCGTTACTCGGCTTACGGCTACCACGGTACCGAGATCCTGATCGATGGCGAGTATCAGTGGCAGACGTATACCAATTACACCCAGGGCAATGCCAAGAAGCGTCTGGAAGACCATGCGCGCAGCGCTTGGGAACAGGGTGTGAAGGCGACCGTCTTCAATTGCCCGGAAATCCGTACCAACTCGTCCGATATTTTTGTCGGTGTCGAGCTGTCGCTGTTCCCGTTGTTGAAGGCTCTGCGTCAGGAAGCGCCGGGCGAATGGACCGAAGCGCAATGGGCGGCATGCCATGCCTTGCTGCAGGATGGCTACAGCATTGATGACCTGCTGGCACAGATCGAGGCTTACAACACCAACGAGACCATGGTGGGCTTCCGTAACTTTGCTGCCTGGCCGATGGATAATTCGCCCGCGCTGGCCGAGGTGATGATCGGTACTTCCGATGACATCACCAGCAAGCACAAGGATCGCAATGCACTGGTGACCGACCATCTGAGCACCCTGGTACTCGAAGGTACCGGCCCGCTGATGTTTGGCGAAATGGCCAATCCGGCGGCACCGGTGCTGTGGCTGAGCCATGATGTGATCGCCAAGCAGCTGGCCAAGCTGCACGGTTGATTGCTACGGTCATGAAAAAAAGCCCCGAAGCGATTCGGGGCTTTTTTTGTGGAGTAAGTCAATTTCTCGTGCGGCCAACCTGATCATGAAGCTAGCGCAGCGCCATTGAAAACCTCGAAGGGCAGGGTCTGGCTGTCGACGCCATCGACACAGCCAAGGTTGACGCGGTAGTGGCCCGGCATGCGCAGTGTCTGGTGAAACGGATAGATGCCACACTGGCGGCAGAAGTGATGCTTGGCCACGCAGCTGCCAAAGGCGTAGCTGCCCAGCGCATCGCCATCGACGCTGATCTCTAGCTCATCCGGTGACAGGACAACGGCACTCATCAGCGCACCCTTGCGTTTGCACATCGAGCAGTTACAGCGCAAGCCGCTCTCTATCGGCTTGCTGCGAAATTGGAAGCGGATGGCGCCGCAGTGACAGCTTCCCTGATATGTCTGCATAAGATCTCCTTTGTTCTGGTGGCTGTGGCGCGAGGTCAGCGTTACAGCAAGGCCATGATAAGGGCAGAAGAAAGTCAGGCAAAGCAAGATGCCGACCAGCGGCAAATGCGCCGTATCGGCTCGACAGGCGGCCGTTGTTGGCCGCCAGGCGTTCAGCGGATATTGACGACCTTGTGAGTCTGTACTGACAGGCGCCATTCGGGGTGGGCCATGCACCAGGCAATTGCTTCTTGCGTGTTCTGGCGCTGCAGCGGGCTGTCCATCGGCTGCAGATAGAGATGCTCGAAGCAGATATCGTCCGGCATTTCCGACGGCAGGCGTGTTGGCTGCGGGTAAACCAGCTTCAGCTCGTGGCCGCTGCGCTGCACCCAGTCGGCACCGGCTTTCGGGCTCACGCAGATCCAGTCGATACCGCGCGGTGCCGGCAGGCTGCCGTTGGTCTCGACGGCGACTTCAAAACCGGCATCATGCAGCGCGTCGATCAGGGCTTCATCGAGCTGCAACAGCGGCTCGCCACCGGTAAACACTACATAAGGTTGGCCGCCGACACCTTGCCAGCTCTCGGCGATGCGAGCGGCCAACTCTGCGGCCGTGGCAAATTTGCCGCCATCTGGGCCGGTGCCGACAAAGTCGGTGTCACAGAACTGGCAGATCGCCTTGCTGCGGTCTTCCTCGCGGCCGGACCACAGATTGCAGCCGGAAAAACGGCAGAACACGGCGGCACGGCCAGCCTGACGGCCTTCACCCTGCAGGGTGTAGAAGATTTCCTTCACGGTGTAGTTCGGCATCAGGCAGCTCCAAACAGCAGTGGCCAAGCCATATCGCCGCGGAAATCCAGCGATACGCCGGCTTCCGGCGTGGTCATCAGGTCGATACGGGCGAGCTCAGGCACCAGCGGCTTGAGCTCGCTGTGCACCCACTCGGCGATGCTGTGCGGCTGGCCGTCGCGGATGCCGGGCAGCTTGTCCAGCGGATTGTGATCGAGCTGGCGGTAAATCGGCTTGAAGCGGTCTTTTACATCACCAAAATCCAGCACCCAGCCCATGGTACGGTCGAGGCTGCCCTGCAGCATCAGGCGGATCAGATAGCTGTGGCCGGTGTAATGGCCGTTGGCATCAAATGGCACGGCGCTTTCGAAACGCTGTTCCTTCCAGATACGGAAATGCTGGCCGTCAAACTGGCTGCCGGCCGTGTGCGTCTCGCGTACTTCTACCCAGGCCAGGCCGGCAAGGTTGGCCGCAAGCTCGTGATACAGCCAGGCTGCCATCACCTCGCTGGTCGGGTTTTCCAGACCGGGGATATCGTTCAGATAGCGGTGATTGAGGCGGGCAAACAGCGGTGGCCAGGCTTTCAGCAGGATGTTGTTCAGCGAGGCTTTGCCGGCATCGGCGACGATGCGCACGCCAAAACCATGGCCATGCAGGCGGCCGCATTTGTGGCCGGGTGGCACGTGCGGCAGATGGTGGGCGGCCTCGAAACGGGTGTCGAAGTATACATATTCGCGGCCATCCTCGCCCAGCAACACGCCGCGATCGGCGGCACTGTGCAGGATCAGGCTCAAAGGTTGGCCGCAGGCCGTCGCCAGATGACGGGCGATACCCAGATCACTGACATTGCCGAGGCGGCTGTCGAGATCCTGATAGTCGAGCGATTTGGCCGCATTATTCAGCTCGGCAGCCAGCGTGTCGCTGCCGGCGATGCCTTTGCTGCGTGCGAGTACGCGAAAGCTGTGACCGTGACGGCCGAGGCCTGGCAGGCTGCGTGCCGCTTCGAAGCCGGCACCGGCCAGGCGGGAAATGGCATTCATCTCAGACTCCTTCGGTGCGCACGACCAGCGGATCGGCCACGCCAGCTTCAAGAAAGCCCTTGGCGCGCAGCTCGCAACTGGCGCAGTGGCCACAAGGCGGCACGCTGCCGTTGTAGCAGGTGTGGCTCCAGGCCATGGCGTCCATCGCGCCGACTTCTTGTGCCAGCGTCACAGTTTCGGCCTTGCTCATATACATCAGCGGGGTGTGCAGGGTGACGCGGCTATCCATGCCCAGACGCAGCGACAATTCCAGCGCCTTCATGGTGTTTTCGCGGCAGTCCGGATAGCCCGAGTAATCGGTCTGCGCCACGCCGGTGACTACGTGTTCGATGCCACGGGTATAGGCGAAGGCGGCGGCAAAACTCAGGAAAATCAGGTTGCGGCCGGGGACGAAAGTATTCGGGATGGTGCTGTCGCCATCTTCGCGCGCGCCTTCTTCCGGCGCGATGCTGTCATCGGTCAGGGCGTTGCCACCGATGGCGGCGAAGGTGTCGATAGGCAGCACGGTCTGGCGCACGCCGGCCATTTCGGCCACTTTGCGCGCGGCATCCAGCTCGATGCGGTGACGCTGGCCGTAGTCGAAGGTCACGGCTTCAACGTTGGCCGCGCCGAATTCGCGCATGGCCCAGTACAAACAGGTAGTCGAGTCCTGGCCGCCGGAAAGGACGACGAGGGCTTTAGGTGTGGTCTTGTTCATGGCCGTCGAAAAACAGTCGAGGATTATTCAGCATAGACGTACGCGGGATCGGTCTCACCCGGCACGGCAAACCGGACATTCTACCGCAGGCGAGATGATTTGCCAGACGGAATTTGCCGGCAAAGCCTGCTCGCAAACCCTGTTAACGACAAAAGCACTGCCGTGGCAGTGCTTTTGTCTGGTGTATCGCCGCAAGCGGCGATGCGGGGCGGCTTAGTTACGGGTCGCCTCGATAGCAATCTTGATGGTGACATCATCGCTGATGGCTGGCAGGAAGGTCTTCATGCCGAACTCGCTGCGCTTGATGGTGGCGGTAGCATTGGCACCCCAGGTCTCGACGCCGGTCATCGGGTTTTTGCCCTTGCTGACGGTGTCCAGCTTCAGGGTAACCGGCTTGGTCACGCCCAGCAGGGTCAGCTTGCCTTCAACCTTGGCTGGCTTGCCGCCGGCAAACACCACCTTGTCGGACTGGTAGCGCAGGGTCGGGAATTTCTCGACATTGAAGAAATCGGCGCTCTTCAGGTGTTTGTCGCGATCAGCCAGGAAAGTTTGCAGCGAGGCGGCATCAATGGTGATGTCGACATTGCCGCTCTTGGCCGCTTCGTCCACGCTCAGCTTGCCGTCGATCTTGGTGAAAACACCGCTTTGCAGCGACAGGCCCAGGTGGCCGACTTCGTAGGCGGCGTAAGTGTGGGTCGGATCAACGTTGTAGCCAACCGGGGCGGCGTGGGCAAAAACGCTGGCCAGCAGCAGGGAAGAAGCGAGTGCGGTACGGATCATGGGTTTGGTCCTTGGTCAGGTTCAGGGCTTGAGGGTCAAACGGAAACGCAGATCAACCTGGTCGGCAACGGTGGCGGTATCACGCCAGCTGCCATCACCGATGTTGAAAGCCAGTCGCGAGATCGGCAGGGTGCCGTCTATGCTCAGGTTCTTGCCTGCGCTGGTCGCGGTAAACGGGGCGCTGACATCACGGCTGATGCCTTTGATGGTCAGCTTGCCGTTCACCTGAAAACGGTTGTTGCCCAGTGGCTTGATGCTGCTGGAGACAAAACGGGCCTGGGCAAAGCGGGCGGCATCAAACCAGTCTTTCTTTTTGGCCTCGGCATTGGCCTCGGCGGTGGGCAGGCTGATGCTGGCGATATCGATGCTGATATCGGCCTTGCCTTGCTCGGGCTTGGCCGGGTCAAAGCTGACGTTGGCCGCAAATTTCTTGAAGCTGCCGCTGACCGGCACGCCCATCTGCTTCATGCTGAAAACCAGCTGGCTGTTGGCCGGGTCGAGTTGCTGGGCATGGCTGGCGCCAGCCATGGCGAACAAGGCCATGGCCACGAGGGTTTGCTTGTACATGAGAGTCCTTAGCGGGCACGTTGCGGACGCAGGCTCATCCGGGTGAGCAGGCCGTCGCGGTCGATAAACTGGTGTTTGAGCGCGGCTGCCACATGGCCGATGACCAGCAGCAACAGCAGGGTATTCAGCAGGCCATGCACCTTGCCCAGCGTTTCGCCAAGCTCGGGGTTGGCCGCAATCAGGTCAGGCAGCGGCAGGGTGCCGAACAGCACGACCGGAATGCCGTAGGCCGAGCTCATCAGCCAGCCTGACAGCGGAATCAGCGCCATCAGGGCATACAGGCCAAGGTGACCGGCGTGGGCAACGAGGCGGGCGCCCTGGCTCATGCCGGCTGGCAGGGCCGGTGCGCGCTTGGCCAGGCGCAGGATGATGCGTACGAGCAGCAGGGCCAGCACCAGCATGCCGGCCCATTTGTGGTAGCTCATCAGCTGGAATTTCAGTGGCGACAGCGGCAGGCTGGCCAGATATTTGCCAAAGGCAAAGGTAGCAATCAGCCACACGGCCATCAGCGCGTGCAGCATGATCTGGGCGGGGTGGTACTTTTCAGTCTTCATCCTCGTTTATCTCCGTGCGCCGCTGGATGGCGGCGCGAATTGCTGCCAGCTCGGCGGCAAGTTGCAACAGTTTTTCATCGCTGATACCGGCAAAGGCTTCGCCGCAGTGGTTGACCACATCGGGGAAGGACTGGTGGAACAGCTCATCCCCGCTATCGGTCAGGGCGACAAACACACTGCGACGGTCATGCTCGGGCACGGTGCGGGTAATCAGGCCCTTGGCCAGCAATCTGTCCAGCACACCGGTCAGGGTCCCCTTGGTAATCAGCGTGCGTTCCGACAACTCGCGACAGGACATGCCCTGGGTATTGCCCAGCGTGGCAATCACATCGAATTGCGGATGGGTCAGGCCATGGCATTTCACGCGTTGCGTGCTCAGTTGCTCGAAAGCCTGATAGGTGCGAACCAGTTCGCGTACCAGTGGCAATGAGCGGTGCTTGCTTGGGGAGTTTGTCATGGCTGCTCCGTTTGTTGATGCTAGGATAGTTGTAGTTAGTACAAATTGGAAGTGCTGCAGTCTGGCAAGTTATTACGATTTATTAATCGTGGCTAGCTGGACAGCAACAGCGGGCTGGCAAGGCCGTGTTTATTGGCTTGCCACGGCTGTGACCGATGCGCCACAGCCTGGTGGCATCCGGCTTATTCGGGCTTGATGCTGCGCTGGGCGCGCTCTTCGCGCGGCGTGATATTGAAGTGGCTGCGATAGGTGCTGGAAAAGTGCGGGCCACTGGAAAAGCCGCAGGCAAGGCCGATCTGCACGATGGACTTGCTGGTTTGCTGCAAGAGCTGGCGCGCGCGGTTCAGGCGCAGCTCCAGATAATATTTGGACGGTACGGTGCCCAGATACTGCTTGAACAGGCGCTCGAGCTGGCGACGTGACACGCCAACGTAGTAGGCGATGTCGTCGGTGGTCAGCGGTTCTTCGATATTGGCTTCCATCAGGCTGACCGCTTCGGTCAGCTTGGGCTGGCTGCCGCCGATGCGGGTAGCCAACGGAATGCGCTGGCGCTCGCTGCCCGGGCGCAGGCGTTCCATGCTGAATACTTCCGACAGCGAGGCCGCGAATTCCTGGCCAAGGTTGGCCGCAATCAGCGTCATCATGAAATCGAAGGTCGCCGCGCCGCCGGCAGCGCTCAGGCGGTTGCCGTCGATCTCGAACAGATTGGACGACACGATCACGTCGGGGAATTCGTCGTTCAGGCGATTGATTTCCTGCCAGTGGATGGTGGCGCGATGGCCGGACAGCAGGCCGGCGCGTGCCAGCCAGTAGCTGGCGCAGCCCAGTGCGGCCAACTGCGTGTGCTCGCCCAGCTGGCTGCTGATCTGCTTGCCCAGATCGTCTGCTGCCAGATCGATGCTGATTTCGTCGGCCAGTACCACCAGCACGTCCAGCTTGGGGCTGGCCGCCAGCGGCAGGTCAACCGGCAGGCGCATGCCGTTGCTGAGCGTTACCGGCAGGCCGTCGAGCGACAGCGGCAGGAATTCATAGCACTTTTTCTCGGCCAGCTGATTGGCGCGGGTCAGTACTTCGCTGGCAATGGCAAAGTCAGCCATAGAGGCATTCGGCAACAGCAGAAAGCCGAAACGTATGGGTTTGTTACCGGTAGCAGCGATATTCACCATGGGCAGGATCAGGCAGGAAATGAAGCAATAGAAAAAGACGCCATGCTGAGGTTATGGTCAGCATGGCGCCTGCTTGTCAAGGCGCGATTGTACGACTTATTTGAGACTGCCGGACAGGAATTGTGCCAGACGCTCGCTCTTGGGCTTGGCCAGCACTTCGCGCGGGTTGCCCTGTTCTTCGATGCGGCCCTGATGCAGGAAGATCACGTGGTTGGACACTTCGCGGGCAAAGCCCATTTCGTGCGTCACCACCACCATGGTGCGGCCTTCGCGTGCCAGATCCTGCATCACGCGCAGTACTTCGCCGACCAGTTCCGGGTCGAGTGCCGAGGTCGGCTCGTCAAACAGCATCACTTCCGGTTCCATCGCCAGCGCGCGCGCAATCGCCACGCGCTGTTGCTGGCCGCCGGACATGTGCGCCGGATATTTGTTCTCGACGTCCTTGAGGCCAACTTTTTCCAGATACTTGCGGGCGCGGGCGATGGCTTCATCCTTCGGTACGCCCAGCACATGGATAGGCGCCTCGATGATGTTTTCCAGCACGGTCATGTGCGCCCACAGATTGAACTGCTGGAACACCATGGCCAGCTTGGTGCGGATGCGCGCCAGTTGTTTCGGGTCGGCCGCCTTCAGCGCGCCGTTGCGCTTGTCGGTGACGAGGCCCAGCGTCTCGCCGGTAACGGCGATGGTGCCGCTGTTGGGCTGTTCCAGCATGTTGATGCAGCGCAGGAAGGTACTCTTGCCGGAGCCGGACGAACCGATGATGCTAATTACATCGCCGGCATGGGCGGTCAGCGATACGCCTTTCAGCACTTCGTGGCTGCCGTAGCTCTTGTGCAGGTCGGAAACCTGCAGTTTCAGGTTGCCATCAGCCTTGGCGCCGTTGGCGGTTTGGTGGTTTGTAGTAGTCATGCTGATAACAACTTTCCGGTTTTGAATGATTCGGCTGTGGCGACTTTGGCCAGCCACAGGCCGCTGATGGCATAAGGGCGGCCGGCGAGGGCGTACAGCATGCCCGCGCGCTGGGCGCACAAGGAGGTCACGCGGTCGTTCACCGGGTCGATGATGTCGGCGATGATGTCGCCAGCCTCGACCAGCTCGCCGGGTTGGCGATGGTAGTGCACGACACCGGCGTGCGGCGCACGCAGATTGTCCGAGCCGGCCAGCGGGGTGGCTGGGTAAAGCAGATCGGGCATTGCCGGAGCCGTGCCGGCGATGATGCCGCGTTGCTGCAGGAAGGCCAGAATCGCATCGGCATCCTTGCGTGCCTGGGCATAAGCCACATCACGCTGGCCGCGCAGCTCGACGGTGACGGCGAGGCAAGCCAGATCAATGCTGGCCGGCAGGTTGGCCGCACGCGCCAGATCACGTAGATACCACCACGGACGGCTGCAGGCTTCGTCAAACGGGTAGTCACCGGATTCGCTGGCGAGCAGGGTGCAGGCTGCGCCCATATAACGTGCCAGCGGTTCGCAGGCTTGCCACAGTTCGGTGCCGGTATACAGGTGCAGGGCGGCATCGCAGTCGCAATGCAGGTCCAGCACGATGTCGGCATCGCAAGCCAGCTGCATCTGCACCAGGCGCTGTGCTGCCAGCTCGCTGGCCGGCGACATTGCGGCCAACCTTTGGCGCAGTTCGCGGCGGATCAGGCGGGTGTTGGCCGCGGCGTCGCTGCCCAGCTCGTCACGGATGGCGTGGAAGATCTCGTCAGCCAGCCACGGAAAGTGGCGGTTGAAGTTTTCGGCGCTGGCCAGCTCGAAGCGGCCCAGCGCCACGCCGTTGAGGTTCTGATCGAGGCCGATAGGGTTGGCCACCGGCACGAGAACAACCTCGCCCAGCAGCTGGCCCTTGTTTTCGAGCTCGAGCAGGCTTTGCTTGAGCTGCCAGGCCACCATCATGCCCGGCAGTTCGTCGGCGTGCAGGCTGGCCTGGATGTAGACCTTTTGTCCCTGGCCGGCATTGCCGAAATGGAAGCTGCTCAGCTGGCGCGTGGTATTCAGGCTGTTGGCGGGCAACAGCGGATGGTCGATACGTTGCATGCTCGCTCCTTAGTGCTTGCGCGGGGCCAGATAGGCGAGCCAGCGCTTTTCCGCCAGTTTGAACAGCCAGACGAAGACGAAGGTCAGTACCAGATAGATGGCTGCTACGGTCAGGAAGGGCTCGAACGGCATATAGGTGTCACTGAACACGCGACGGGCAACGCCGGTCAGATCGGCCAGTGTTACCAGGCCGGCAATCGAGGTCGACTGCATCATCATGACCACTTCGTTGCTGTAGGCCGGCAGGGCACGACGCAGCGCAGACGGAATCACGATGCGGCGCATCATCAGCCATTTGCCCATGCCCATTGCCTTGGCCGCTTCGATCTCGCCGTGCGGCGTGTTGCGGATCTGGCCGGCCAGAATCTCGGTGGTGTAGGCGGCGGTATTCAGCGTGAAGGCCAGAATCGCGCAGACATAGGCCTCGCGCAGATATTCCCATGCCCAGCTGTCACGTACCCATTCAAACTGCGACAGGCCGTAGTAGATGATGAACAGCTGTACCAGCAGCGGCGTGCCACGGAACACATAGGTGTACAGCCATACCGGACGGGCCAGCCATTTGTTGCTGGATACCCGCATCAGCGCCATCGGCACCGCCATCATCAGGCCGAATACCAGCGATGCGGCCAACAGTTGCAGCGTCAGCAGCAGGCCGTCGCTGGTGCTCATCATCGGCGCACCGTCGGTGCCGCCAAAGAAGGCCGGCAGCTTCTCGATAATCAGGTTGATGTCGATCATAGTTCACTCTCCCTGATACCCATGGAGTAACGCTTTTCCAGACGCTTGAGGGCAAAGTCGGACACGCTGGTAATGGCCAGGAAGATCAGGCCGACAATCGCGTAAACGGTAAACGGCTCTTGCGTGATCGACTTGGCGGTATCGGCGCGATACATCACGTCATTGAGGCCGATGACCGACACGAGGGCAGTGGATTTCACCAGTACCAGCCAGTTGTTGGAGAAGCTTGGCAGGGCAAAACGCACCATCTGCGGAAAGGTGATGCGGAAGAACACGCGCAGCGGGCTCATGCCGTAGGCGAGACCGGCTTCCATCTGGCCCTTGGGTACCGCCATGATGGCGCCACGGAAGGTTTCGGTCATATAGGCACCGAAGATGAAGCCGATAGTCATCACGCCGGCAAAGAAGGCATCGATCTCGGGCGCCGGCCAGCCCATGCGGGTACAGAACTCGTTGATCAGCATCTGCACGCCGAAGAACAGCAACAGCATCCATACCAGATCCGGGATGCCACGCACCACGGTGGAGTAAAGCTCGGCCAGCCAGACCAGCGGCTTGGATGGTGCCATCTTGAACAGCGCGCCGATCAGGCCCAGCACCACGGACACCACCAGTGATGCCAGCGCGACCTGCAGGGTCAGCACCGTGCCTTCCAGAATGCTCGGAAGGTAACCTTGTAAAAACATATCGGACTCCATTACTCGCGCTCCGACCGGAGCGGACCTGCCGGGCTTGGCCGGCAGGCGGTTCAGCGAAATTGCAGCGGCTTACTTGCCGTAGATGTCAAAGCTGAAATATTTCTTCTGGATCTTGTCGTACGTGCCGTCGGCGCGAATCTGCTTCAGCGCCTTGTTGATGCGCTCGAGCAGGGCGGCATCAGCCTTGCGTACGGCGATGCCGGCACCGATGCCGAAGTATTTCGGATCGTTGTAATCGGCACCGACCAGGGCGAAGCCCTTGCCGTTCGGGGTACGGACAAAATCCACATCACCCACCGCGGCGTCTACAAACGTGGCATCCAGACGACCGGCCTTCAGATCGAGGAAGGATTCCGGCGCCTTGCCGTATGGCACCAGCTTGGCGCCCAGCTTGACGAAGTGCTCGCGTGCGTATTTTTCCTGGATGGAGGAACGCAGTACGCCGATACGCTTGCCCTTGAACCAGGCATCATTGGCCTGGACATCAGCCTTGGCCACCAGACGGCTGGCCATGTTGTAGTACTTGTCGGAGAAATTGACCGCCTTCTTGCGCTCTTCGGTGATGTTCATCGAGGCGATGATGGCATCGAATTTTTTCGCATGCAGACCCGGAATGATGCCGTCAAAGTCGTAAGGCACTACTTCGCAGCTGGCTTTCATCGCCGCACACAGCGCCTGGGCGATGTCCGGATCAAAGCCGCTCATCTTGCCATCGGCACCCTGTTTGGAAAACGGCGGGTAGCTGGCGTCGGTTGCAAAGCGCAAGGTTTCTGCATGGGTGGTCATGCTCAGGGCGAGCAGGGCCAGACCCGTCAGCAAGGGCTTCTTCATGGGTTTCTCCGTCACGGTTGGGTTTTTTTATTGTGAAACGCCCTGCCCGGGCGAGCGGGCAGGGCGACGCAGCGGCTTAGTTGCCGTATACGTTGAAGGTAAAGTACTTGTCTTGTACTTTCTTGTAGCTGCCATCCTTGCGGATCTGGTCGATGGCTTTGTTCAGACGTTCGGTCAGGGCCTTGTTGCCTTTTTTCACGGCAATGCCGGCACCCTGGCCGAAGTATTTCGGATCGTTGTAGTCAGGGCCGACGAAGGCAAAGCCTTTGCCCTGGCTGGACTTGATGAAGTCGGTTTCGCCAACTACGGAGTCAACAAACACACCGTCGATACGGCCGGACTTCAGGTCGAGGAAAGCTTCAGGCACTTTGCCGTAAGCCACCAGCGAGGCGCCGTTCTTGGCCCAGAAATCCTTGGCAAACTTTTCCTGGATGGAGGCACGCAGCACGCCGATCTTCTTGCCCTTGAAGCTGTTCTGGTCAACCGCGGTGCCGGTCTTGGCGATCATGCGGCTAGGGGTGTGGTAGTACTTGTTGGTGAAGTCCACCGCGCGCTTGCGCTCTTCGGTGATGGACATCGACGACAGGATGGCGTCGAACTTGTTGGCGTTCAGCGCCGGGATCAGGCCGTCCCAGTCTTGCGGCACGATCTGGCAGGTCACTTTCATCGCCTTGCACAGTTCCATGGCGATATCCACGTCGAAGCCTTGCAGCTTGCCGTCAGCGCCTTGCTTGGCGAACGGTGGGTAGTTGCCATCAATACCGAAGCGCAGGGTTTCTGCCTGAGCGGAGAAAGCGGTGGACGCAACAGCCAGTGCGGCCAGTACAAATGCCTTTTTCATACTCTCTATCTCTCTGAAAGATAAAGCATCCACGCGGGATGCTCGGGGTTGGCGTTCCTGGCAGGTTCCGGCTTTGTGCCGGATTAGGAGCACCTGATTCAGGGGGGTGTTGCAATATTGTTTTCTGCGCCTCTTCTTGTGGAGGGCACAGAAATGGTGGCACGCAAAATCGTCGGCTTCAATCGAGCCGCCGGCGTCTGGCGGCAGCCAAATGCAAGGGCGCGAATTCTACAGTGTTTTTTAACTGCTGTGAAACCCTTTAAAAACATGGGTTTATGCAATTTTGCTGGCAAAATGCCCTGTTTGTGCCCTATGTTCATTCTGTAATTTGCCGTCGCTTTGACGACAGGCAGAGCGTGCATTTCTGTCGCAGTGATGTAAATAGGGTTGACCTATCTTGTGCAGTGCGGTGGGTGAATGTGTACGGGGATGTCGCAATATGGAAATCCCATATGTAGGACGGCTCTTACAATGCGCCCACACAACACCTGTGTACTCATAACAATCGAGAAGCACCATGTCGCTTACAAACAAGACCGATTTTGCCAGCCTGATGGCTGATATCCTCGCTGTTGCGGAACAGAAGATGGCTCCGGCCGAACGCTCCCGCCTCGACAGCTTTATTCCCCTCTACTTCGAAGAGTCGGACGCAGAAGACCTGAAAACCTTCTCCGCGCTGGATATGTTTGGTGCTGCCAATGCGCATCTGGAGTTTGCTGCCAAGCGCGGCCAGACCCAGAGCAAGGCCCGCATCTACAATCCGGACTTCGAGCGCGACGGCTGGCAGAGTACGCATAGCGTGATCGAAATCGTCAACGACGATATGCCATTCCTGATCGACTCCATCAGCATGCTGCTGACTCGCCATAACCTGAACCTGCATCTGCTGGTTCATCCGGTGCTGTCTGTCGGCCGTGACGACAAGGGCCAGATTACCGAACTGAAGCGCACCGAAGACCGCAGCCTGCCGCTGGAGTCCTTCATCCACGCCCAGGTTGACCGTGTGAGCGACCCGGCCGCGCTGCAGGCGCTGCAGGACGATCTGGAACTGGTGCTGTCGCAGCTGCGCCGCGTGGTGGACGACGAGCCACAGATGCGCAAGGTGCAGGCCGAGATCCGCAACGAGTTGGCCGCACTGGATGGCGCGCGTGTCGAAGAAGCCGCCGAAGCCGTGGCCTTCATGGACTGGCTGGCTGACAACCACTTCATTTTCATGGGCTATTGCGATTACGACCTCGTCAAGCGCGATGGCTCCGACAGCCTGAAAATCGTCAAGGATTCCGGTCTCGGCTTCCTGAAGAACCAGGGCAACAAAGAATATTCCGAGAGCTTTGAGGCACTGCCCAAGGCGCTGCGCGAGCTGGCACATCAGCCGCAACTGATCATCCTCAACAAGTCGCAGTCGCGCTCGGTACTGCATCGTCCGGCCTATCTCGACTTTGTGGGCATCAAGCGTTTCAACAGCAAGGGCGAAGTGATCGGCGAACGCCGCTTCCTCGGCCTGTATACCGCTGGCGCTTACCAGACATCGCCGAAAGACATCCCGCTGCTGCGCCAGAAAGTCGCGCACGTGGTGGCCGCTTGCGATTACGTGGACAACAGCTACCGCGCCAAGACACTGAGTTTCGTGCTGGAAAGCTATCCGCGCGACGAGCTGTTCGAGATCCCGGCCGAGACCCTGCTGCCTATCGTGGAAGGCATCGTCAGCCTGCAGGAACGCCCGCGCGTGCGCCTGTTTACCCGTGCTGACCGCTATCACCGTTATGTGAGCTGCCTGGTGTTTGCGCCGCGCGACAACTTCAATACCGAAGTGCGCCTGAAGATCGAAAAAGTGCTGATGAATGCCTTCAATGGCGCTTCGGCCGAATTCAGCGTACAGATCAGCGACAGCCCGCTGGCCCGCGTGCATTACATCATCCGCGTTCAGGGTGGCGAGCTGCCGCAGTACCGCGAGCATGAACTCGAGCGCGACATCGCGCGCGTGGTGCGCGGCTGGCAGGAAGAGCTGGTACAGCAACTGATCGAAACCCACGGCGAAGAGAAGGGCAATCTGCTGGCCAAGCGCTATCGCGGTGCTTTCCCGGTGGCTTACCGTGAAGAATTTGCCGCGCGTAATGCGGTACTGGACATCCAGCTGATCCAGCAGGTAGCCGGCAAGGACGGCGCGCTGGCGATGAAGCTGTATCGCGCCTTCCATCGTGGCGGCGGTTACAACCTCAAGCTGTTCCGTTGCGGCCAACCTCTGGGCCTGTCCGCCAGCCTGCCTATCCTGGAAAACATGGGCGTGCAGGTGCGCGACGAGCATCCGTACAGCCTCGAGCTGCAGGACGGCAAGGTGTGGATCAGCGACTTCGGTCTCGATCTGGGCAATGCTGGCGACAGCATGCACGACGAAGCGGTACAGCAGAACTTCCAGACCCTGCTGAGCCATGTATTTGCGCGTGATGTCGAGAACGACGGCTTCAACCGTCTGGCCGTGGTGGCTGGTCTTGACTGGCGTGAAATCACCCTGGTTCGCGCACTGGCCAAGTATCTGCGCCAGGGCGGTCTGACCTTCAGCCAGGCCTATATCGAAAACTGCGTGGCCAACTACCCGCAGATCACCCGTCGCCTGGTGAAACTGTTCAATGCCCGCCTGCACCCGACCGCCTTTGACGATGACAAGGCCGTGGCACTGCAAGCCGAGCTGAAAGAGCAGCTGAACAATGTGGCCAACCTGGACGAAGACCGTATCCTGAACGGTTTCCTGCAGGTAATTCTGGCGACCCGCCGTACCAACTTCTGGCAGAAGGATGCGCAGGGCGAGTTCAAGTCCTACATTTCCTTCAAGTTGGAATCCAACCTGATCTCCTTCCTGCCGCAGCCGCGTCCGATGTTCGAGATCTGGGTTTACAGCCCGCGTGTCGAAGGCGTACATCTGCGTGGCTCCAAGGTTGCCCGTGGCGGTCTGCGCTGGTCCGACCGGATGGAAGACTTCCGTACCGAAGTACTGGGCCTTGTGAAGGCGCAGATGGTGAAGAACTCGGTGATCGTGCCGATGGGCTCCAAGGGCGGTTTCGTCGGCAAGCAACTGCCGGCACCGAGCGACCGCGAAGCCTTCATGGCCGAAGGTATCGCCAGCTACAAGACTTTCATCTCCGCCTTGCTGGATGTGACCGACAATCTGGTGAATGGCCAGATCGTACCGCCGGCTGACGTGCGTCGTCTGGACCCGGATGATCCTTACCTGGTGGTTGCCGCCGATAAGGGCACTGCCACCTTCTCCGATATCGCCAACGGCATTTCCGAGTCTTACGGCTTCTGGCTGGGTGATGCGTTTGCTTCGGGTGGTTCGGCCGGTTACGACCACAAGGGCATGGGTATTACCGCGCGCGGTGCATGGGAATCGGTAAAACGCCACTTCCGTCATCTGGGTGTGAACACCCAGGAACAGGACTTCTCCGTTATCGGTATCGGTGACATGGCGGGCGACGTATTCGGTAACGGCATGCTGCTGTCCGAGCACATCTGCCTGAAGGCCGCGTTCAACCACATGCACATCTTCCTGGATCCGACGCCAAACGCGGCGACCAGCTTTGCCGAACGTGCACGCCTGTTCAATCTGCCACGCTCCAGCTGGGCCGATTACAACCGCGAGTTGATTTCGCAAGGTGGCGGCATCTTCGAACGTTCTGCCAAGTCCATTCCGCTGTCGGCCGAAATCAAGGCCTGGCTGGAAACCGACAAGGACAGCATGGCACCGAACGAGCTGATCCATGAAATCCTGAAGGCCAAGGCCGACCTGCTGTACAACGGCGGTATCGGTACCTATATCAAGGCCTCGACCCAGAGCCACGCCGACGCCCGCGACCGCGCGTGCGACCCGGTACGTGTCAACGGCAACCAGCTGCAGGTCAAGGTCGTCGCCGAAGGCGGTAACCTGACATGCACCCAACTGGGCCGTGTCGAGTTCGCCCTGGCTGGCGGCCGCATCTGCACCGACGCGATCGACAACTCCGCTGGTGTGGATTGTTCCGACCACGAAGTGAACATCAAGATTCTGGTGGGCGCGGTAATGCAGGCCGGCGACATGACGCTGAAGCAGCGTAATGATCTCTTGGCCGAGATGACCGAAGAAGTCGGCCATCTGGTATTGCGTAACAATTACCTGCAGACCCAGGTGCTGGCGATCAACCGTGGCCACGCGGCATCGATGCTGTCTACCCATGCGCGCATGATTACGCATATGGAAAAGACTGGCGAAATGAACCGCGAGATCGAGTATCTGCCTTCCGATACCCAGATCAACGAACGCCGTCTGGCACGTCAGGGCCTGACGCCGCCGGAAGTGGCCGTGCTGCTGGCTTACAGCAAGATTTCGCTGGATCAGGCCATCCTGAAGAGCGATGTGCCGGATGACGCCGACTTCCTGCCGGTGCTGGTGAACTACTTCCCGCAGCCGCTGCAGCAACGCTTCGGCGCGCAGATGCAGAACCACCACCTGAAGCGCGAGATCATCTCCAACCAGCTGGCCAACCTGATCATCAACCGCATGGGCACCACCTTCGTGTTCCGCATGCAGGAAGAGTCGGCGTTCTCGGCTGGCGACATCGCCCGCGCTTACTGGATTGCCAGCCGCGTGTTTGATGCCGAACAGCTGTGGGGCCGCATCGAGCAGCTGGACAACCAGATCAATGCCGAACTGCAGATGGAAATGATGGTGATGGTGCGTACCCTGGTCGAGCGCGTTGTGCGCTGGATCCTGCGTAACCGTCGTCCGGTTGCCGGCACAGTCAGCAACACCGTGGCGCAATACGCCGACAAGGTACAGACCTTGCTGGCTGCGCTGCCGCAGTTGATCAGTGCCGATGCCTACCCGCAGGTAGCCCGTCTGGAAGCGCGTCTGCAACAGCCGAATCTGCCGGCCGAACTGGCCAGCCTGCTGGCCCGTCTGGAGTTCGCAGTGCCGCTGCTGGACATCATCGAAATCGGCGAAGACAGCGAGCTGTCGCTGCCGGTACTGGCGGCCAACTACATGCAGCTGGGTCGCGATCTGCAACTGGACTGGCTGCGTAGCGCCATCACACAGCTGCCGCGCGACAACCGCTGGCAGTCGCTGGCGCGCTCTGCGCTGCGTGACGATCTGTACCGCCAGCATCGCGCCCTGACCCAGACCGCACTGACTGCCGAGAGCGATGAAGGCTTTGTCAGCGCGTGGCTGGCACAGCGTGTCAGCGATGTCGAAGCTTGCCAGCAGATGTTTGCCGAGCTGCAATCCTTCGAGGCGCTGGATCTGGCGATGCTGTCTGCCGGCATGCGCGAGCTGAACAACCATCTGCTTGCCTGATCCGAATCCCAGTAGTACTTCCTTCAAAGCCGACCGCAAGGTCGGCTTTTTTTGTTGTCGGCAAACTACAAACAGCTGTTTGAGCCGGCAAAGACTGCTGATGAGGGCTGTACTGGCTAAGCTATTGAAAATAAATGATTTGCTGCGGTTTTCATCCGGGGTGAGGTGGCGGAGTTATTGTGCGTTGCAGCAATCATATTCCTGCAATATGTTCAGCTAATTTCTTTGTTATCAAGTACTTGGCTTTGTATTTTCAGCACCCGGGCATAGACGGCATGTGCCGGTGGCATGGCTGCCATGCTTTACAGTCGTGTAGTCGCTCAGTAATCTGGATTCATATATCGGAACTTGATTCCGCATGGCGGAATTTTGGAGGGTGGTATGAATCAGAGCGAGAGCGATATCCTGGTCAGCTTCCGTGGCGTGCAAAAAAGCTATGACGGTGAGTCGCTGATTGTCAAAAACCTTGATCTGGACATCCGCCGTGGCGAGTTCCTGACCATGCTCGGGCCGTCCGGCTCGGGCAAGACTACCTGCCTGATGATGCTGGCCGGCTTCGAGACGCCGACCCACGGCGAGATTCGCCTCGCTGGTCAGCTGCTCAATCACGTGCCGCCGCACAAGCGCAATATCGGCATGGTGTTCCAGAACTACGCGCTGTTTCCGCACATGACCGTGGCCGAAAACCTCGCTTACCCGCTGACCATCCGCAAGATGGGCAAGAGCGAGATTGCCGAGCGGGTGAAAAAGGCGCTGGATATGGTGAAGCTGTCGGCCTTGGCCGGCCGTTATCCGGCGCAGATGTCGGGTGGCCAGCAACAACGGGTGGCGCTGGCGCGCGCGCTGGTATTCGAGCCGCAGCTGGTGTTGATGGACGAGCCGCTGGGCGCGCTGGACAAACAGCTGCGCGAGCATATGCAGCTCGAGATCAAGCATATTCACGAGAACCTCGGCATCACCGTGGTGTACGTCACTCATGACCAGAGCGAGGCGCTGACCATGTCGGACCGCGTCGCCGTGTTCAAGGACGGCATCATCCAGCAGATCGATGCGGCCAACGTGCTGTACGAGGCGCCGGTCAATTCCTTCGTGGCCAACTTCATTGGCGAGAACAACACCCTGCATGGCGAAGTCGTGGCGCTGAACGAGCACCAGCATTGCGTGGTGCGCCTGCCTGGCGGTGAAACCCTGACGGCTGCCGCAGTCGGGGTTGGCCGCGCCGGCGAGGCGACTTCGCTGTCTATCCGCCCGGAGCGAGTACGTCTCAACAACCATGCCGAGCAATGCGAAAACCGCCTGTCGGCACAGCTCGATGAGTGCATCTATTTTGGCGACCACGTGCGGCTGCGGCTGCAGGTAGCCGGGCAGGGCGGCTTCATGGTCAAGGTGCCGGTCGGCGAGTTTGATGGCCGCTGGCGCAATGGCGACACCCTGCAGATCGGTTGGATGAGTCGCGACATCCGTGCGCTGGATCCGATCAGCATCGCCCACTGAACACATAGCCGGCCATGTGCCGGCCACGGCTACAAGAACACCCCCACAAGCAAAGCCATACCGAGGAGAAGCAGCATGCAACAGCAGAAAACATTCCGCCTGGCACTGGGTGCCGTCACCGTCGCCCTTTGTCTGCCGGCCATGGCCAAGGATCTGACCGTGATTTCGTTTGGTGGTGCCAACAAGGAGGCGCAAACCGCCGCCTATTACCAGACTTACGAAAAGGCGACTGGCGGCAAGATTACTGCCGGCGATTACAACGGCGAAATGGCCAAGATCAAGGCCATGGTTGATACCCGCAAGATCAGCTGGGATGTGGTCGAGGTGGAGTCGCCCGAGTTGCTGCGTGGCTGTGAAGAGGGCCTGTTTGAAAAGCTGGACTGGAACAAGGTTGGCAAGAAGGCCGACTTCGTGAAGCCGGCCGTATCCGAGTGTGGCGTCGGCATGTTTGTGTGGTCGACAGCGATGGCCTACAACGCCGACAAGCTCAAGACCGCGCCGCAAGGCTGGGCGGATTTCTGGGATGTGAAGAAATATCCGGGCAAGCGCGGCCTGCGCAAGGGCGCCAAATACACGCTGGAATTCGCGCTGATGGCCGATGGCGTGAAGCCGGCTGATGTCTACAAGGTGCTGGGCAGCAAGGCCGGTGTCGAGCGTGCCTTCAAGAAGCTGGATCAGCTCAAGCCGAATATCCAGTGGTGGGAAGCCGGTGCACAGCCGCCGCAATTCCTCGCCTCCGGCGACGTGGTGATGAGCTCGGCCTATAACGGCCGCATCGACAGCGCGCAAAAAGAAGGCAAGAACCTGAAAATCGTGTGGACAGGCAGCGTGTACGACGTGGACTCGTGGGCGATTCCGAAAGGCTCGACCAAGCTGAAAGACGCGATGAACTTCATCAACCACGCCAGCAAGGCCGAGCATCAGGCAATCTACTCCAACAAGATCGCCTATGGCCCGACCAATCTGAAGGCGGTACAGAAGGTGGATCCGAAGTCTGCGGCCAACCTGCCGACCTGGCCTGCCAACATGAAAAACGCGCTGGCACTGGATGTGGCCTTCTGGGTCGAGAACGGTGAAGAGCTGGAAGAGCGCTTCAACGCCTGGGCTGCGCGCTAAGCCTGACTCGTGGCGGCGGGCATCCGCCGCGCCGCCGCTTGTTTTCAGCCCTGCCGCGCTGGCAGGGCTGCCATGAAAGCCGATCTCATGACTGATACCCTTTCCATCAAGCAGCCGCTGACCGCGGCCGATGGCGAGCCTTTGATGCTGAAGCTGGCGCGCGAACGCCGGCGCAAGCAGCTGAAGGCCGTCGCCCTGGTGGCACCGCTGGCGATTTTCCTGCTGCTGACCTTTCTCGTGCCGATTGCCGCCTTGCTCAAGCGCAGTATCGACAACCCGGAGGTCGTCACTTATCTGCCGCAGACTTCGGCGCAGATTGCCGGCTGGGACCGGCGCGGCTTGCCGTCCGAAGCGGTATTTGCCGCGATGGCACAAGACCTGACCGTCGCGCGCGAGCAGAAAACCGTGGCGGAGCTGGCCAAGCGGCTGAATATGGATATCAGCGGCTATCGCTCGCTGCTGCAGCGTACCGCGCGCAAGATGCCGCTGGAGTTGGCCGCAGGCGCTTCGGTGCGCGACCGCTTCATTGAAATCGACGAACGCTGGGGCGACCCGGAGCACTGGCATGTGATTGCCAAGAATGCCAAACCGTGGACGCCGTATTACCTCTACAACTCGCTCGACCTGCGCGAGAACAAGCAGGGCGTGCCGGAGCTGGCGCCCGAAGAAGAACGCGCCTTTCTGAATATCTTCGGCCGCACGCTATGGATGAGCCTGTGGATTACCGTGTTCTGCCTGATGCTGGGCTATCCGCTGGCTTACTGGCTGGCCAATCTGCCGGCGCGCAAGAGCAATCTGCTGATGATTCTGGTGCTGTTGCCGTTCTGGACTTCGGTACTGGTGCGCGTGGCCTCGTGGATCGTGCTGTTGCAGCGCGAGGGCCTGATCAATAGCGCGCTGATGAATCTGGGCATCATCGGCGAGCCTTTGCAGCTGGCATTCAACCGCGTCGGTGTCTACATCGCCATGGTGCACATCCTGCTACCTTTCGTGATTTTGCCGGCCTACAGCGTGATGAAGAGCATTCCGCCCAGCTATATGCGGGCGGCGATTTCGCTGGGCGATCACCCCTTTGCCGCATTCTGGAAGATCTACTTTCCGCAGACCGTGGCGGGCGTGGCCGCCGGCGCCTTGCTGGTGTTCATCATGAGCATTGGCTACTACATCACGCCGGCCCTGCTGGGCAGCCCGCAAGAGCAGATGGTCAGCTACTACGTGGCCTTCTACACCAATGTCACCATCAACTGGGGTATGGCGGCGGCACTGGGTGCCTTGCTGCTGGCCGCAACGCTGGCGCTGTACGCGGTGTACGGCAAGCTGGTGGGTGCCAACAAACTGAGTCTGGGGTGAGCCATGTTGCCTGCTTATGCTTCCACGATCGAACGCCTGTGGTTCTGGCTGTTCCGCACCTTCTGCTGCGCGGTGCTGCTGTTTCTTGTGTCGCCGCTGCTGGTCATCGTGCCCTTGTCGTTTTCGGCCGATACCTTTTTGCTGTATCCGATAGAGGCCTTCTCGCTGCGCTGGTACCAGGAATTCTTCGGCAACGAAGTCTGGCTGAATGCGCTGCGTAACAGCTTTATCGTCGCGCCGGCGGCAACGCTGCTGGCCACCGCGTTGGGTACCCTGGCCGCCATCGGGCTGAACAGCAGTGACTTTCCGGGCAAGAGCGTGCTGATGTCGGTGCTGATCTCGCCGATGGTAGTGCCGGTGGTGATTGTCGGTGTGGGCGCTTATCTGTTTTTCGCGCCGCTGGGGCTGACCGGCAGCTATCTGGGGCTGATTCTCGTGCATACCGCATTGGGCGTACCGTTTGTGGTGATTACCGTGTCGGCCACGCTGCGCAATTTCAATGCAAACCTGATCCGCGCCAGCAACAGCCTGGGTGCCAATGCGCTGACCACCTACCGCCGCGTGGTTTTGCCGCTGGTGGCTCCGGGCGTGATTTCTGGGGCGCTGTTCGCGTTTGCCACCTCGTTTGACGAGGTTGTCGTGACGCTGTTTCTCGCCAGCCCCGAGCAGACCACCTTGCCGCGCCAGATGTTTGGCGGCATCAAGGAAAACATCAGCCCGGCGATTGCGGCAGCGGCAACCGTGCTGATCCTGTTCTCGATTGCCTTGCTGCTGACGCTGGAATGGCTGCGCGGGCGCAGCGAACGTATGCGGACAGCAACGGTGCACTGATTCTGTATCCAGGAGTGGGACTGCGGCCAACCTTGCGGTTGGCCTTTTTTTGCGGCCTTGCTTGATACCCCTTGGGGGTATATTATGACCTCAGATTCCACCAAGGGAGCCAAGCATGAGTCGCCAGTTGAGTTTGCCGGTCGAGGGCATGACCTGCGCCGCCTGCGCCATCCGTATCGAAAAAGTGCTGAACCGGCTGGACGGCGTCGAAGCCAGTGTCAGCTTTGCCAGCGAGAGCGCGCAGATCCGCTTTGACGAAAGCCGGCAAAGCGCCGACAAGCTGGCCGCCAGCATCGAGGCCGCCGGCTTTAGCGTGCCCTTGCAACACTGGCGTTTTGCCATCGACGGCATGAGCTGCGCGGCCTGCGCCGGCCGCATCGAAAAAGTGCTGCAGAAACTGCCGCTGAAAAGTGCCACGGTGAATCTGGCCAGCGAGATGCTGTTTGTCAGCCTGCTGCCGGGCACGGTTGATGAAGAGGCGATACGCGCCGCAGTAGCCGCAGCCGGCTATCAGGCGCACTGGCAACAGGAAGACGATCTGGCGCAGCAAGAGGCGAGGGCGACGGCGCGTCTGGCTGGCGAGCAGCGTCATCTGCTGTTGGCTGCCTTGCTGAGCCTGCCTTTTGCCGGCGAGATGCTGGTGATGCTGCAGGGCGGCCATCATGGCTGGCTGCCGCGCGAGTGGCAGTTGTTGCTGTCCGCGCCGGTGCAGTGGTGGCTGGGCTGGCGTTTTTATCGCGGTGCCTGGCATGCGCTGCGCAGTGGTGGTGCCAATATGGATGTGCTGGTGGCGCTGGGCACCGGCATTGCCTGGCTGTGGTCGGCATGGGTGGTACTGGCCGGCTGGCACGAGCAGCATGTGTATTTCGAAGCCAGTGCCAGCATCATCACGCTGGTGTTGCTGGGTAAATGGCTGGAGGCGCGCGCCAAGCACAAGACCGCCGATGCGATTCGCGGCCTGCTGGCGTTGACGCCCAAGCTCGCGCTGATCGAGCGTGACGGCGTGCGTCAGTCGTTGCCTTTGGCCGAGCTCAAGCGCGGCGATGTACTGGTGGTGCCGCACGGCGAAAGGTTGGCCGCAGACGGCGTGGTGGTCGATGGCGAGGCGGTACTGGACGAGAGCATGCTGACCGGTGAGAGCCTGCCGGTCAGCCGTCGCGCCGGCGATCAGGTGTATGCCGGCACTCACAATCAGGGCGGCATGCTGCGGGTGGCCATCAGCCAGGCCGGCAAGACCACACGGCTGGCCGCCATCGTGCGCAGCGTGACCGAGGCGCAGGGCAGCAAGGCGCCGATCCAGCAACTGGCCGACCGTATCTCGGCGCGTTTCGTGCCGGCGGTGCTGCTGATCGCGCTGCTGACTTTTGTCGTCAGCGGCCTGTGGCTGGCCGACTGGCAGCTGGCGCTGGTACACGCGGTGGCGGTGCTGGTGATTGCCTGCCCGTGCGCGCTGGGGCTGGCAACGCCGACGGCGGTGATGGTCGGCATGGGCAATGGCGCGCGGCGCGGCATGCTGTTCCGTAATGCCGCAGCGCTGGAGCAGGCGCACCAGCTCGATGTGCTGCTGGTCGACAAGACCGGCACCCTGACGCAGGGCAAGCCGCAAGTCACCGACATCATTCCGCTGGCCAGGTTGGCCGCCGGCGATATCGTCGCCATTGCCGCGGCGGCCGAGGCGGGGTCGGAACATCCGCTGGCGCGGGCGATTGTCGCCGCCGCAGCGGGGCAGACCTTGCCGCAATTCTGCAATTTCAGCGCCCACATCGCGGCCGGTGTCAGTGGCCAGCTGGGTATTGATGGCCCGGCGGTGCGCGTCGGCGTGCCGGAGTGGGCGATCGGCGGCGTGCCGGAGCCGGCACTGTCGCTCTACGAACAGGGCAAGACCGTGCTGGGCGTGTCGGTGGATGGCGTGGCGGTGGGCTTGCTGGCGCTGGCCGATACCGTGCGGCCAACCTCGGCCGCGGCGGTGGCCAGTCTGCAGCAGCGCGGTGTGCGGGTAGTGATGCTGACCGGCGACAAGCTGGCCAGCGCGCGACAAATTGCCGGCGAGGTCGGCATCAGCGAGGTGCACGCCGGGCTGAAGCCGGAAGACAAGGCGGCCTTTGTGCGCGATCTGCGTGCGGCCGGTGCGCGGGTGGCGATGGTGGGAGATGGCATCAATGATGCGCCGGCGCTGGCGGCGGCCAACGTCAGTTTTGCCATGGGTGGCGGCTCGGACATCGCCATCGACGCGGCCGATGTCACGCTGATGCATGGCGACCTCGAGCATGTGCTGGATGCCATCCGCCTGTCTGCCGCGACGGTCGGGAAGATCCGGCAGAACCTGTTTTTTGCCTTCGTCTACAACACGCTGGGCATTCCGCTGGCCGCCATCGGCCTGCTCAATCCGGTGATTGCCGCAGCCGCGATGGCGCTCAGCTCGGTGTCGGTGGTCAGCAATTCGCTGCTGTTGCGACGCTGGCGTTAAGCCGGTGTGTCAGTCGGGCTGGCGGCTGTCAGCTCGACAAAGTATTCCTCGTGCCGTGGCAGGCTGGCCAGCGCCGGCAGGCGGCTCAAGCTGGCCGCCAGCACTTTGCGCAGCGCCGCAATGTCGCTGACCGGCTCGTAGATTTCCATCCAGGTATGCGCATCTTCGCAACGTTGCAATAATCTGCCGGTGATGCCGGTTTGTTGCAGGACATCTGCCAGCAAAGTCGCAGCTTCCTTGTGAATTGGCAGAAGATTGCCGTCAGCCTTGTAATAGATGTAAAGCGAGCAGGCCATGGCCACTCCTTTTGCATTGCAAAAAAGGGGTTATGATAGTCGCTTCCTGCAAGCAAACGGAAAGCATCCATGCAGCAAGCACAAGGCGGATTGACCCTGGTGGTGATAGGCGCAGGCCTGATCGGCGGCTCTTTCGCGCTGGCCATGCGCCGTGCCGGCAAGGTTGGCCGCGTGATCGGGGTGGATCGCTCGGCGGCCAACCTCGAGCGGGCTGTCGCACTCGGTGTGATTGACGAGGCCAGCGATAGCGCCGCTGCCGCGGTGGTAAACGCAGACCTCGTGCTGGTGGCTACACCGGTCGGCCAGATGGGGCGCGTGTTTGCCGAGATTGCGCCGGTCTTGCCCGCGCATTGTGTGGTGACTGACGGCGGCAGTACCAAGAGCGATGTGGTGGCACTGCTGCGCGAGCATCTGCCGGCGCAACTGGCGCGCTGCGTGCCGGGCCACCCGATCGCTGGCTCGGATCTGTCGGGTGCGGCGGCGGCGCAGTTCGGCCTGTATGAAAACCGCCGCGTGGTGCTGACGCCCTTGCCGGAAAACGACGACGATGCGATTGCCCTGGTGGCCGAGGGCTGGCAGGCCTGCGGCGCGCGCGTGCATCGCATGTCGGCCGCCGAACACGACAGCGTGTTTGCCACCGTCAGCCATCTGCCGCATTTGCTTGCCTTTGCCTACGTCGATACCATTCTGGCCAAGCCGGATGCCGCGCAATGTTTCGACTTTGCCGCCACCGGTTTTCGCGACTTTACCCGTATCGCCGGCAGTCACCCCGAAATGTGGCGCGATATCGCGCTGGCCAATCGTGAGGCGCTGCTGGTCGAACTTGATGCCTATCTGGCCAGTTTGCAGGCCTTGCGCAGCGAGTTGGCCGCCGGTGACGCCGCCGCCCTGAGCGGCCGTTTTGAACGCGCACGCAGCGCGCGCCACGCCTGGTATCAGCAATTCATGAAAGGCAGTACATGACCATCTGGGTCGATGCCGACGCCTGTCCCGTCGTCATCAAGGAAATTCTCTATCGCGCCGCCGATCGCACCGGCACCGCTACCGTGCTGGTGGCCAACCAGTTGCTGCGCGTGCCGCCATCGCCGCATATCCGCGCGGTGCAGGTGCCGGCCGGCTTTGATGTCGCCGACAACCATATCGCGCAGCAGGCGCAGCCCGGCGATATCGTTGTGACGGCTGATATTCCGCTGGCGGCGCAAGTGGTGGAAAAGGGTGCGCTGGCGCTTAACCCGCGTGGCGAGCTGTATACGGATGCCACCATCCGCGAGGCGCTGGCGCTGCGCAATTTCATGAGCGAGTTGCGCGACAGCGGCGTGGAAACCGGCGGCCCGGCAGCGTTTAGTCAGCGTGATCGCCAGGCTTTTGCCGCCCAGCTGGACAAGCTGCTGCAAAGGTTGGCCGCCAGGCCCCGTTAAGGCTGCTCAGGCCGCGTGGCCCGACGAGGCCGCGCGGATCACGCCTTGTTTGTCAGCCGGTTGCCAGCCAGCCGGTTTCAGAATCTTGCCATCCTCACGACGAATTACCTGGCCATCCACGCACTTGGCAAGGTTGGCCGCATGAATCGCATCAAACATCTTTTCTACCGGCAAGCCTTGCGACAGCAGCAGGCCCAGCAGGACATTCAGCACATCGACGCCTTCTGCCGCCAGCTCGGCGCGTGATTGCAGCTGTTGTGCGGCATCCTGCGCCGGCAGTTGGCGATAGTCGTCTAGCGCGTGCATGAATTCCTGCCATTCTTCCTGCAGCATGTTTTGCCACATGGCGAGCGCTTCTGGCTGGTATTCGGGCCGGGAGGGCAGGGCCATGTCAAAGCGTTGCATGAAGTCACGGCGATTGCTCAAAATATCGCTCATTTTGTGTTCCTTGTTTTTTTGTATTGGCATATCTTGTGTTTTTGTGAGCTTGCTGACAAGTCGGCCTGCCGGTATCTCTTGGGATCAGGCATGAAAAAAGCCGCCAGCCCGAAACGGGTGGCGGCCTGTGATGCCTTGTGGTGACGGTCAGCTGCGCGCGAGTTTGGCCAGTACGCTGAAGTAGTCAGGGAAGGTCTTGGCGACGCAGTTCGGGTCGTTGATCACCACCGGCGTGCCCAGCAGCGAAACCAGCGAGAAGCACATTGCCATGCGGTGGTCGTCGTAGGTGTCGATCTCGGCATGGGCAATCAGTGTGGTCGGTGGCGTGATGCTGATGCTGTCCTGGGTTTCGACAATCGTCGCGCCGACCTTGCGCAGCTCGATGGCCATCGCCGCCAGACGGTCGGTTTCTTTCACGCGCCAGCTTTCCACATTGCGGATGATGGTGGTGCCGTTGGCGGCCAGCGCGGCCACCGCGATGGTCATCGCGGCATCCGGGATGTGGTTGAGATCGACATCAATCGCTTTCAGGCCGCCAGCCGGTGCGCTGGCCTCGATCCAGTTGTCACCCATGGTGATCTGCGCACCCATCAGCGCCAGGGTATCGGCAAACTTTACATCGCCCTGGATGCTGCTGCGGCCAACCCCTTCCACCCGCACCGGGCCACCAGCCAGTGCGCCGGCGGCGAGGAAGTAGGACGCGCTGGAGGCATCGCCCTCGACATGGATTTCGCCGGGGCTTTGATAACGTTGGCCGCGTGCGATGGTGAAGCGCTGCCAGCCATCGCGTTGTACCGTTACGCCAAAACGTGCCATCAGGTTCAGGGTGATCTCGATATAAGGCTTGGAAATCAGCTCGCCGATGACTTGAATGGTTACTTCCTCGCCGGTGGCCGGTAGGGCCATCAGCAGGGCGGTGAGGAACTGGCTGGAGACATTGCCCTTGACCGGGATCGTGCGGCCGGTCTGCACCTTGGCCGGCGAGATCTGCAAGGGCGGGAAGCCTTCGTTGCCCTGATAGGCGATATCGGCACCGGCTACGCGCAGCGCGTCAACCAGATCGCCGATCGGGCGTTCGTGCATGCGTGGCACGCCGTGCAGGTGATAGCTGCCCTGCATCAGCGCCAGCGCCGCGGTCAGCGGACGGAAGGCAGTGCCGGCATTGCCAAGAAACAGATCAGCCTGCTTGACCGGGAATTCGCCAGCGGTGCCATGCACCAGAAAATCACGGCTGTCGCCTTGTTGTTCGACCTTGACGCCTAGCTTGGCCAGCGCCTCCAGCATGCGGCGGATATCGTCGGAGTCCAGCAGGTCTCGCACCAGGGTCTGACCATCGGCCAGTGCTGCCAGCAGCAGGGTACGGTTGGAAATGCTCTTGGAGCCGGGCAGCTTGATACTGCCTTGCAGGCGCGGCGTCGGGTGCAGGGTCAACTGTTCCATAAGTAATGGTTTTCCGTGGGTTGGGCTGGCTCTGTCGGCCAATCGGGTGATCTCTGAACAGGCAATGTAAAGCTTTGTGCAGTGCGATGCAAACCGCCCCGCCGTGCCAGTCTGCGCTACAATGACCGGTTTCAGTTTGCGAGACAGCCATGAATACGCTCAGACCCGTGATTACCATTGATGGCCCGTCTGCCTCCGGCAAGGGTACGGTGGCAGCGCTGGTGGCGCGCAAGCTCGGTTTCCACTATCTGGATTCCGGCGCGCTTTACCGCCTGGCGGCCTTGTATGCGCTGCGCGAAGGCGTGAGCTGGGAGGATGAAATGGGGGTGGCCGCCGCTGCCGCCCGCCTGCCTGCCGCCTTTCACGACGACAAAGTGTGGCTGGATGACAACGATGTGAGTGCGGCTATTCGTGCCGAAGATATCGGTATGGGTGCCTCCCGTATTGCCGCTTTGCCGGCTGTGCGCGCCGCCTTGCTGGAAAGACAGCGCGCCTATCAGCACGCACCCGGCCTTGTGGCGGATGGTCGTGATATGGGTTCGGTGGTTTTTCCGCGCGCAGAATTGAAGATTTTCCTGACGGCCAGCGCCGAAGAGCGCGCGTGGCGACGCTATAAACAGTTGATCGCAAAAGGGGAATCTGCTAACCTCGCCCAGATTCAGCTGGACATTTCTGAGCGGGACGCGCGCGATGCCGCCCGTACAGTTGCTCCGCTGCGACAAGAACCGGATGCCCGTTTGCTGGACACCTCGGCACTGAATATCGACCAGGCGGTCGATCAGGTGCTGCAGTGGTTCGCCGAGCGTTAAGGCACCGGTTTCTTGTTTTCTGTTTTACGTTGTTGCCCCTCCTTGCAGCAGCAACGCCCCCAAACTTACCCGCGTGACGCAAGGCATGCTTTAAGAGAAATCTGATGACTAACCTCGTTATGGATAGCTTCGCCGCCCTGTTCGAAGAGAGCCTGGCTCTGCAAGAAATGCGCGCCGGTGAAGTAATCACCGCTGAAGTCGTAGGCATTGACTCCAACTTCGTGACCGTGAATGCCGGTCTGAAGTCCGAGTCCCTGATTCCGGTTGAAGAGTTCAAGAACGACAACGGCCAGGTTGAAGTTGCTATCGGCGACTTCGTGACTGTTGCGATCGACTCCCTGGAAAACGGCTTTGGCGAAACCAAGTTGTCCCGCGAGAAGGCCAAGCGTCTGGCCGCGTGGATCGACCTGGAAGAGGCTCTGGAAGCTGGCAAGATCCTGTCTGGCGTGATCAGCGGCAAGGTCAAGGGTGGTCTGACTGTTATGGTCAACGGCATCCGCGCCTTCCTGCCGGGTTCCCTGGTTGACGTACGTCCGGTGAAAGACACCACTCCGTACGAAGGCAAGGAAGTCGAGTTCAAGGTAATCAAGCTGGATCGCAAGCGTAACAACGTGGTTGTATCCCGCCGTTCCGTACTGGAAGAAACTCTGGGCGAAGAGCGCAAAGCTCTGCTGGAAACCCTGCGCGAGGGTCTGGTTGTCAAGGGTATCGTCAAGAACATCACCGACTACGGTGCGTTCGTTGACCTGGGCGGTATCGATGGCCTGCTGCACATCACCGACCTGGCATGGCGCCGTGTGAAGCACCCGTCCGAAGTTCTGGCCGTTGGTGACGAAGTTGAAGCCAAGGTACTGAAGTTCGACCAAGAGAAGAACCGTGTATCCCTGGGTCTGAAGCAACTGGGCGAAGATCCGTGGGTGGGCCTGTCCCGTCGTTACCCAGCCGGCACCCGTCTGTTCGGCAAGGTAACCAACCTGACCGACTACGGTGGCTTCGTTGAAATCGAGCAGGGCATCGAAGGTCTGGTACACGTATCCGAAATGGACTGGACCAACAAGAACGTACATCCATCCAAGGTAGTTCAGGTTGGTGACGAAGTTGAAGTCATGATCCTGGAAATCGACGAAGACCGTCGTCGTATCTCCCTGGGCATGAAGCAGTGCCAGCCAAACCCATGGAATGAGTTTGCTGACAACTTCAAGAAGGGTGACAAGATCAAGGGCGCCATCAAGTCCATCACCGACTTCGGCGTATTCGTTGGTCTGCCAGGCGGCATCGACGGTCTGGTTCACCTGTCCGACCTGTCCTGGAACGTTGCCGGCGAAGAAGCCGTTCGCAACTTCAAGAAGGGCGACGAAGTTGAAGCCGTGGTTATGTCCATCGATGTCGAGAAAGAGCGCATCTCCCTGGGCATCAAGCAGCTGGAAGGTGATCCGTTCAACAACTACGTTGCCATGAACGACAAGGGTGCTCTGGTTAAAGGCGTTGTGAAGTCCGCCGATGCCAAGGGTGCTGTTGTTCAGCTGGAAGGTGATGTTGAAGGCTACCTGCGTGCTTCCGAAGTATCGCGTGACCGCGTTGAAGACATCCGCACCCACGTTAAAGAGGGTGACGAAGTTGAAGCCGTGATCATCGCTGTTGATCGCAAGGCACGTTCCATCAGCCTGTCCATCAAGGCCAAGGACGCTCAAGAAGAGAAGGCAGCTCTGGGTGCCATCGCTTCCGAAGCCAGCGCCAACGTTTCTTCCGGTACTACCAGCCTGGGCGCTCTGCTGAAGGCTAAACTGTCCGGCGGCAACGAATAAGTGATGGATATGACCAAATCTGAGCTTATTGCAAGGCTTGCCGAGCGTTATCCTCAGTTGGTCGCGAAAGATGCTGAGCTGGCCGTCAAGACCATTCTGGATGCGATGGCCGGCAGCCTGGCAAAAGGGCAGCGAATCGAAATTCGCGGCTTCGGCAGCTTCGATTTGAACTACCGTCCGCCGCGTATCGGTCGCAACCCCAAGTCCGGCAGCAGTGTTGTCGTTCCTGAGAAATACGTTCCTCACTTCAAGGCGGGGAAAGAGCTGCGCGAACGCGTGGATCTCTCCCTCGAGGATGCTGATTAAGCATTCGGGCCAGCCTGGAAAAAACGCTGCAACTGCAAAGTTGCAGCGTTTTTTTATTGCCGTCAGGCAGGCGCATGCCCTGTTGGCGAGCATCGCCACGCGCTTTCGTTTAAACTTGCAGCGGACTTCTATCAAGGCTGGAGGGCTGGAATGCGTTATCTCGTGCGTCTTTTGGAATTGCTGCTGCTGGTATTGCTGGTGGCGGTGACGGTGCAAAACAGTGCGATCGTCGAGTTCAAGCTGTTCTTTGGCCATGCCTGGGAAGTGCCGCTGATTCTGCTGCTGCTGATTTTCTTCGTCGCCGGGGTGCTGATTGCCATGCTGGCAACCTTTACCTATTCCTTGCGCGTACGTCGCGAATTGTCCCAGCTGAAAAAGGAAATGCGCGCGCGGCAGAATGCCCGCACCGTGCATGATCCCAGTGATGCCCTGGCTGATTGAGCGGGCAAACAGAACAACAAAGTAGTCGAGGGTAGGGTTTGGATATCGAACTGTGGTGGTTATTGCTGTTTCCGGCGTTTTTTGCACTGGGATGGCTGGCTGCGCGTGTCGACATGCGCAGTGTATTGAAGCAGGCACGCGAAGTGCCTATCGGTTTTTATCGGGGGCTGGATGCACTGGTCGATGACAAGACCGACATCGCCTCGCGGTCGCTGGCCGAGGTGGCACGTGCCCATCCGCATGCCCTCGAAGTGCAGCTGAGTCTGGGCAAGCTGTATCGCCGTCGTGGTGAAAACGACAAGGCGATTCGTCTGCATCAGCAGGTGCTGGAGTTGCCGGATCTGAACCGCGAGCAGAAAGCACTGGTACGTTTCGAGTTGTCGCAGGACTTTCACAAGGCGGGCCTCGTGGATCGTGCCGAAGAAATCCTGCTGAAACTGCTGGATAGCCCGACCATGGGCAAACCGGCACGCGAGCAGTTGCTGTCGATTTACCAGCAGGATCGCGACTGGCAAAAGGCGATCAGCACCGCGCGCGAATTGCGCAATGACGCGCACTCCTTTCAGCACGAAGTGGCGCAGTTTTATTGCGAGCTGGCCCAGGCAGCGCTGTACCAGTCTGACTATGCTCAGGCACGCCAGTATGTGAGCGAGGCCTTTGCGGCCAACCGCAAATGTGTGCGCGCCAGCATTCTGCTTGGCGATATCGAGACGGCTCAGGGCCTGCATGAGGCAGCGATTGCCGCCTGGCAGGGCATCGAAAAACAGCATTACGAATACCTGGCGATGGTCGCCGAACGGCTGTTTGATGCTTATGAAGCATTGGGCAAGCCGCAGGAAGGCATTGCGCTATTGCGTGGATATCAGCGCACCTTCTCGCAGCTGGAGCTGACCGACCTCTTGTACCAGAAAATCGCGACTTACGAAGGCGAAACCAAGGCACTGGAAGCCGCACGTGAAGCCGTGCATGCGCGCCCGAGCCTGTTGGGGGTGTACCGCCTTGTCGAGTCGCAGATGGATGAATTGAGTGCCGACGGCCGCATGGATGCCGAGGTCGCGCGCTCGCTCATCATGAAACATGCGCAGCGTCTGACTGTGCATCGCTGCAAATGCTGCAATTTCCGCTCGCGGGCTTTCTTCTGGCACTGCCCGGCCTGCGGCGAGTGGGAGAGCTTTACGCCTAACCGCTCGGAAAACCATTGATACCGGATTGAAGAACAAGACATGAACCCACTGATTTCTGCAGGCCATGCGGCCAACGTAGCGTCCCCGGTGCTGGTGGCGCTGGACTTCCCGACAGCTGAAGCGGCACTGGCCTTTGCAGCCCGTCTGGATCCTTCGGCTTGCCGCCTGAAAGTTGGCAAGGAACTGTTTACCGCCGCCGGTCCGAAACTGGTCGAGCAGTTGGTCGCACGCGGTTTCCAGGTTTTCCTCGACATGAAGTTCCACGATATCCCGAATACCGTGGCGCACGCCTGCAAGATGGCAGCCGAGCTGGGTGTCTGGATGGTGAACGTTCACGCCTCCGGTGGTCGCCGCATGATGAGTGCCGCCGCCGAAGCACTGGCCGGCTACAGCCAGCGTCCGCTGTTGATCGGTGTGACCGTGCTGACCAGCATGGAAGCCAGCGATCTGGCCGAAATCGGCATCACTGTGTCGCCGCAAGAGCAGGTACTGCGTCTGGCGACGCTGACCCGCGACAGCGGTCTGGATGGCGTGGTGTGCTCGGCGCAGGAAGCCAGCCTGCTTAAGGCGCAGCTGGGTAGTGAATTCAAGCTGGTAACGCCGGGCATTCGTCTGGCCGACAGCGCCGCTGACGATCAGCGCCGCGTGATGACACCGGTTGCCGCACTCGAAGCTGGTGCCGACTATCTGGTGATTGGCCGTCCGATCACCCAGTCGGCTGACCCGCTGGCCACGCTGGCCGCGATCAATGGCGACATCCAGCAATACTACGCGAGCAAAGCATGAAGATAACCGTAATTGGCTCCGGCTATGTGGGCCTGGTCACCGGCACGTGTCTGGCTGAAGTCGGCAACCATGTGCTGTGTCTGGACGTGGATCCGGCCAAGATCGCCATGCTGCAGGCTGGCGGTATCCCGATTTACGAGCCGGGTCTGGATGATATGGTGAAGCGCAATGTGGCCGCCGGTCGCCTGCGTTTTACTACCGATGTCGCCGAATCGGTCGCTTACGGCGATATCCAGTTCATCGCCGTCGGCACGCCGCCGGACGAGGACGGCTCCGCCGATCTGCAATACGTGCTGGCGGCTGCGCGCAATATCGGCCAGCACATGACGGATTACAAGATCGTGGTCGACAAGTCCACCGTGCCGGTCGGCACCGGTGACAAGGTGCGTGCTGCGATTGCCGACACCCTGGCTGCACGCGGTGCTGACCTGCCGTTTGCCGTGGTGTCCAACCCCGAGTTCTTGAAAGAGGGCGCGGCGATCGAGGACTTCATGAAGCCAGATCGTATCGTGGTTGGTGCTGACGACGAGCGTGCCATCGAGACCATGCGCCGCCTGTACTCGCCGTTCCAGCGCAATCACGAGCGTATCCTGTTCATGGATGTGCGCTCAGCCGAGCTGACCAAATATGCGGCCAACGCCATGCTGGCCACGCGTATTTCCTTCATGAACGAGCTGGCCAATCTGGCCGAAACCCTGGGTGCCGACATCGAGCTGGTACGCAAGGGCATCGGTTCTGACCCGCGCATCGGCTATCACTTTTTGTATCCGGGCACCGGCTACGGCGGTTCCTGCTTCCCGAAAGACGTGAAAGCACTGGTGGCTACCGGTCGCGAAAACGGCCACGCCATGCGTGTGCTGAATGCGGTCGAGGCGGCCAACGATGCGCAGAAGCTGCGTCTGGTGGAGAAAGTCGTCGCCGCCTTTGGTGATGATTTGTCCGGCCGTCGCTTTGCTTTGTGGGGCCTGGCGTTCAAACCGAATACCGACGATATGCGCGAAGCGCCAAGCCGCGTGATTGTCGACGAGCTCACCCGTCGTGGTGCCGAGGTAGTGGCCTTTGACCCGGTGGCCAGCGAAGAAGCGCGTCGCGTCATGGGCGATAATCCGCGCCTCGTGTTTGCCGACGACATGATGTCGCCGCTGGATGCGGCTGATGCCTTGCTGATTGCCACCGAATGGAAGGCCTTCCGCGCGCCGGACTTCGACGCCATCCGTCAGGCGCTGAAGCAGCCGTTCATTTTTGATGGTCGCAATATGTATGATCCGGCCTGGCTGCGTGGCCAGGGCTTTATCTATCACGCTATCGGTCGTTGAGGTCAGCAATGGGTTTTATTGACAGTCTGGGCCTGCAGCCGGCCACACTGGCTGAAAAACTGGCCGCCAGCCGCGTGCTGGTGGTCGGCGATGTGATGCTGGACCGTTACTGGTTCGGCGATGCCACCCGTATCTCGCCCGAGGCACCGGTGCCGGTGGCACACATCACCCGCATGGAAGAGCGTGCCGGTGGTGCGGCCAACGTGGCGCGCAATATCGCCAGCCTCGGCGGCAAGGCCACCATCCTGTCGGTGGTCGGCGATGACGAAGCCGGTACGGCGCTCGAGCGTCTGATGCAGCAGGACGGCATCCAGGCTTCGCTCAAGCGCGATGGCAAGATTTCCACCACCATCAAATTGCGCGTGGTCGCGCGCCAGCAGCAGCTGATCCGCCTCGACTTCGAGGACAATCCGGGTCATGAAGTGCTGGCCGCCAAGCTCGACGAATACCAGTCGCTGCTGGCCGCGCATGATGTGGTGATCCTGTCCGATTACGGCAAGGGTGGCCTCACCCACGTAACGCGCATGATCGAACTGGCGCGCGCCGCCGGCAAGCCGGTGCTGATCGACCCGAAAGGCGACGATTATAGCAAGTACGCCGGTGCCACCTTGCTGACGCCGAATCGCAGTGAGTTCCGCCAGGTGGCCGGCAAATGGGCCGACGAGGCACAGCTGAGTGCCAAGGCGCAGGCCTTGCGCGCCGAGCTGAATCTTGATGCCTTGCTGGTGACACGCAGCGAAGAGGGCATGAGTCTGTATCGCGCCCACGATGTGGTGCACGAGCCGACCCTTGCGCGCGAGGTGTACGACGTCTCCGGCGCGGGTGACACGGTGATTGCCACCTTGGGCCTGATGTTGGCCGCAGGGCTGGATCAGCCGCTGGCGATGCGTCTTGCCAATGCCGCGGCTGGCATCGTGGTGGCCAAGCTGGGCACGGCGGTGTGTCAGCAGGAAGAGCTGTTCGCGCTGTAAAACGCAGACTGGCAAAGGGGCAAGCGATGGACCGCTTTCAGCAAGTATTGCAGTTCTGGTTTGGCGGCAGCGACGAGGCCGCCTTGTCCCGCCCGCGCGGTGAATGGTTTCGCAAGGACGAGGCTTTTGATGCCGCCATCCGCCAGCAGTTTGGCGATTTGCCGGCGCAGTTGGCCGCAGGCGATTTGCAGCCGGATGCGGCCAACGTCGGGCAGTGTCTGGCAGCGCTGATCGCTACCGACCAGTTTGCGCGCAATCTGTATCGCGGCAGCGTCGCGGCTTTTGCCTGTGATGCGTGGGCGCTGACGCTGGCCAAACAGCTGTTGGCCGCCAATCTTGATCAGCAACTGCCGCCGGTTGCGCGCTGGTTTGTCTATCTGCCGCTGGAACACAGCGAGAATCTTGCCGATCAGTACGAGGCGGTGCGCCGCTTCGAGAGCCTGCCGGCTGACAGCCCCGGTCGCGACAGCGTGATTGATTATGCCCACCGCCATCGCGCGGTGATCGAACAATTCGGCCGCTTCCCGCACCGCAATGTGGCGCTGGCGCGGCCTTCCACTGCCGAAGAGCTGCACTATCTGGCTCAGCCGGGCAGCGGCTTCTGAACTAAGGGAAACAGCATGACTATCGTGGTCACCGGCGCGGCCGGTTTTATCGGCTCGAATATCGTCAAGGCGCTGAATGCGCGTGGCGAAACCGACATCATTGCCGTCGACAACCTCAGCAATGGCAACAAGTTCGTCAATCTGGTGGATTGCGAGATTGCCGACTACCTCGACAAGCAGGACTTCATCAATCTGATCGGCAGCGGCGATTTTGACGGCGAAATCCGCGCCATCCTGCATCAGGGTGCTTGCTCGGACACCATGAATCACGACGGCAAATACATGATGGAGAACAACTACCAGTACACGCTGGAGCTGTTCGAATTCTGCCAGGCCGAGGAGATTCCATTCCTGTATGCGTCCAGCGCCGCCACTTACGGCAAGGGCAGCGTGTTCAAGGAAGAGCGCCAGCATGAAGGCCCGCTGAATGTTTACGGCTATTCCAAATTCCTGTTCGACCAGATCCTGCGCCAGCGCATGGCTGAAGGCCTGACCGCGCAAGTCGCCGGCTTCCGTTACTTCAACGTCTACGGCCCGCAAGAGCAGCACAAAGGTCGCATGGCCTCGGTCGCCTTCCACAACTTCAACCAGTACCGCGAAACCGGCAAGGTCAAACTGTTCGGCAGCTATGACGGCTACGCCGACGGCACCCAGAGCCGCGACTTCGTGTCGGTGGAGGATGTGGTCAAGGTCAACTTGCACTTCCTCGATCACCCGGAAAAATCCGGCATCTTCAACCTCGGCTCCGGTCGCGCCCAGCCGTTCAACGACGTCGCCGTGGCCACCGTCAACGCCTGCCGCCGCCACGAAGGCAAGCCGGCACTGACGCTGAGCGAGCTGGTAGAGCAGGGCATTCTGGAATATATCGACTTCCCTGACGCACTGAAGGGCAAGTACCAGAGTTTCACCCAGGCCGATATCGGCAAGTTGCGCGAGGCCGGTTACAGCGCGCCGATGCTGACCGTCGAGCAGGGTGTCGATCGCTATGTGGACTGGCTGATCCAGCGATGAGTCGTGCCGCACTGCGGGTGCGCCGCGCGGCGCGCCTGCTGATGCTGGATGATCTTGGCCGCGTGTTGCTGTTTCCGTTTCAGCCGCAGGGCACTGATGGCCCGATCGAATACTGGTTTACCCCGGGCGGCGGCGTGGAAGAGGGCGAAACTGTCGCCGAGGCAGCGCAGCGCGAATGCTTCGAGGAAACCGGCTTTGTGCTGGCCGAGCCGGGCGAAGCGCTGGCTACCCGCCAGTTCGAGCTGACGCTGCTGGATGGCGAGCGGGTGTGGGCCGAAGAGCATTACTTCATCGTGCAAGTTGGCGATCATCAGCCCGACAGCCGTGGCTGGACAGAGCAAGAGCGGGCATGCATGGGCGCGGCACGCTGGTTTGACCGCGAAATGCTGGCCTCGCCACCGCAAGCGGTATTTCCCGAAGGG
Organism: Vogesella lacus; assembly: GCF_979366295.1. NCBI lineage: Bacteria > Pseudomonadati > Pseudomonadota > Betaproteobacteria > Neisseriales > Chromobacteriaceae > Vogesella > Vogesella lacus. The sequence continues at coordinate 22,985 of NZ_CEETQT010000005.1, read as the reverse complement.
CTGGCCAGCATCCTGGCTGCCCGGCAAGTTTGAACGGTTGGCCGCATTTGCGGCCAACCTTGTTTTGCACAATACGAAAGCAAGAGATGGCGCAATTCAAGTATCTGGAAGACTTTGTCGGCAATACCCCGCTGGTGCGCCTCAAGCGCCTGCCTGGCAACCGTAACAACATCGTGCTGGTCAAGCTCGAAGGCAATAACCCTGCTGGCTCGGTAAAAGACCGTCCGGCGCTGTCGATGATTTGCCACGCTGAAGCGCGCGGCGACATCAAGCCGGGCGACACCCTGATCGAGCCGACCAGCGGCAATACCGGCATCGCGCTGGCGATGGCCGCCACCATGATGGGCTACAAGATGATCCTGGTGATGCCGGAAGGCTCCAGCCAGGAGCGCGTCGACACCATGCGCGCCTACGGTGCCGAGGTCATCCTCACCCCCAAGGCCGCCTCCATGCCGGGGGCGATTGACGAAGCGCGCCGTCTGCAGGCTGCCGGCGTTGGCTGCATCCTTGATCAGTTCGCCAATCCCGACAATCCACTGGCTCACATCGAAGGTACCGGCCCTGAAATCTGGCGCGATACCGAGGGCAGCATCACCCACTTTGTGTCCAGCATGGGCACCACCGGTACCATCATGGGTACCAGCAGCTATCTGAAGGCGCAGAATCCGGCGATCAAAATCATCGGCGTGCAGCCGCAAAGCGGCAGCCAGATTCCCGGCATCCGCAAATGGGAGGCCGAATACCTGCCGAAAATCTGCGACTTCTCGCGCATTGACGAGCTGATGCTGGTTGACCAGCAAACCGCCGAGAACACCGCCCGCGCCCTTGCGCGCGAAGAAGGCATCCTCGCCGGCCCATCCTCCGGCGGCGCACTGGCCGTGGCCTTGCAGCTCAATCAGCAGCTGGAGAATGCGGTGATCGTGTCCATCGTCTGCGATAGAGGCGACCGGTATCTGTCGACGGGATTGTTCTCGCAGTAAAAAGCTTGGCCGCAGTGATGCGGCCAATTTTTTGCAACCTTTCAAACCATGCTGATCAGGTGAGTAGCCTCGCTGAATCTCCGCTGTTTTGCTGTCTTATAAAATTACTGGTTTTGAATGATCTGAGGGACGGCATTTATGTACGTAATGATTGATGGGGAATATGCGGATGCCGAGTTGGGATATTTACAGGAGTTTCTGGCTATGTTGGATAGCAAGATATCTGGGCTCGAAAACGGGTGTGTAGGTAGTGATGGTCCACGTGACAAGTGTGAATACTTCATCGGTCTCGGTTTTGTCGCAATGTAGCAGTACATGATTGATACGCTTGGCTCAGATACGCGTAAAGCTGCGGCACTTGAACTGGGGCCAGTCGACTCGGGAGGGGATACAGTTGTCTCTGCGATCAATGCCGCGGCGAATTGGTGGAAGCATTCTTCAGAGTGGCCTTTGACTCGCGCTGAAGAGTTGTCAGCCAATTCAGCGCGACCTGCTGCAAGAACTCGGGAAATTGTTTCAAAATCATCGGAGTCGACTGATTTTCCACTTAGTAATTTACTTGCATGGCTGTCGAAAGGGGATGGCAGTCTGGCTTTAACAGAATTGCTGCCAAGCTTGGTTCAGTGGCGCGCAGAGGTCGAAGGTTTTCTTGGAAAATAGCCGCAAGTAGGCTGTGGCAGTTTGATACTGAACCGAAGAAAGCTAGAGTTTTCTTTGTGTTGAATGACCAAGGTTGGCCGCCAGCATTAGCTCATTGCGGCCAACCTTTCCGGCCCGCATCCGCTTTCCCGCTGCAGGGTGGCGGCTAAAGCGGTTATCATGTCAGGGTTCTGAATTGACCTGCTGCCCGCCATGTCCCAACACGTTTTCTCGCCGCCTACCGATGGCTCGATGAGCCCGCAACAATGGTATCAATCGCTGCATGGCCAGCCGGGTTTCATTGCTGATGCCTCGCAAGCCGCCGCCATCGAACAGCTGGATGCCTTGTGGCAGCGGCTGATGGAGTTCAAGTCCAAGCGCAACCGTTTTCTCGGGCGCAGCCTGCGTAGCCCCGATGTGCCGCGCGGCCTGTATTTCTGGGGCGGGGTGGGGCGCGGCAAGAGTTTTCTGATGGACGCCTTTTTCGGCTGCCTGCCTTACAAGCGCAAGCGTCGCGTGCATTTCCATCATTTCATGGCCGAGATTCACAAGCAGCTGCGCACCTTTCATAACGAGGCTGATCCACTGAAAACCGTCGCTGCACGCATTGCCAAAGACGTGCGTGTACTGTGTTTTGACGAGTTTCATGTCAGCGATATTGCTGATGCGATGATGCTTGGCCGGTTGTTTACCGAGCTGTTCCGTCGCGGCATTGTCTGCGTAATGACCTCGAACTATCCGCCCGATGATCTGTACCCGAACGGCCTGATGCGCAGCAATTTCCTGCCGACCATCAAGTTGCTGAAAGATCACCTTGATGTGCTGAATGTGGACAGTGGCAATGACTACCGTCTGCGCGAACTGACACGGGAAGGCCTGTTCCATGTGCCGGCTGACGAGGCGGCCGAGGCGAAGATGCTGGCGATGTACGAACGGCTGACCGCTGCGGCCAACCCTTTGCCGAATGTGCTGCAGGTGCTCGGGCGCGAGATTCCGGCGAAACACCACGCGCCGGGCGTGGTGTGGTTTGACTTTGCCGCGATCTGCGATGGTCCGCGTGCGCAGACCGATTATCTGGAGATCGCCAGTACTTATCACACGGTATTCGTGTCCGGCATCCCCAAGCTGGCGGCGAAGGATTCTTCGGTAGCGCGGCGTTTTACCTGGCTGGTGGATGTGTTTTACGACCACCGCGTGAAGTTCATTGCCAGCAGCAGCGTACCGGCCGAAGAGATTTATACCGAGGGGCTGCAGGCCAGCGAGTTCTTCCGTACCGCCAGCCGTCTGACCGAAATGCAGTCGCAGACCTATCTGGCGCTGCCGCATCTGGTGGATGACTTCAAGATTGGCGAGGGGATTACCGAGACTTGATATTGCGTTTCGGTGTGAATAAAACGTTGGCCGCAAGCGTTGCTTGCGGCCATTTGTTTATCAGGAACCGAGCGGGATCAAGAGCGGCTGATAGCCGAGGGCCTTGAGCTTGTTCATTGCTTCTTCGGCTTCGGCGCGGGTGCGGAAGGGGCCGAGCTGTACGCGGGTCTCGGTACGGGCGGCGATGCCGCGCTTCTTGAGGTCGTCGATCAGGCGATCGGCGTTTTCTGGTGTGGCAAACAGGCCGAGTTGTACCTGGTAGCCGAAGGAGCTGCCAGCCGGGGCGGTCTGGCTGTTGCCGGCGCGCGGGATGATACGCGGCGCGGCGACAGTTTCGTCACCCGGCAGGGTGATGTGGCTGGGAGCCAGCGCAGGTGTCTTGGCGGTAGCGGCCACTGCTGGGGTCTGCGCCGCTGTCGCGGCAGGGCGCGCTGCGGCTGCCGGCGGGTTGGCCGCAGGCTGACGGGTAGGCGTGCTGCTGGACGGCGTGGTTGTGGCCGGTATCGCAGCTGCGTTCTGCTTCAGCGCTGGCGTTGTGGTGGCTGGCACCGGATTGGCACTCCTGGCCAGTGGCTGGCTGATACTCGGCGGCGGGACGGCTGGTGTGCTGCCGACCATCGCCGGCTTGCCTGTGACGGCAAGCGGACTGCCCTGACTCGGCGATAGCGGGGTGTTGCTGTGTGCGATGCTGGCTTCGGCTGTTGGCGCGCTGGCAACGGCGGCACTGGCTATCGGGGCTTCGACCACAAAGGCGGCTTCGCTGGCGTCTTTCTGCACGATCTTGCCACTGCTGATCGGCTGGCTGGCTGGCGTGCTGGCAGCCTCATCCTTGCCCATGCCGTTGATCAGCGGAATGGCGGCCAGCGCAACCAGCGCAAGGCCGGCGGCAATGGCAATACGTTTCTTGATTTGACCCGACAGGGCCGGGTCGGACTGTGATGGGGTATCGGCTGGCATGAGGCTTTCCGGGTTTGCAATCTATGCAGCAAATGCAGCTAAACACTGGTAAACTAACGGGTTCCTCAAAATCGGATACCCGGTGGGCGGCTTTAGGCCGACCCGCCAAGTTTAACCATATCGCCTGAAAACCGGGAGTTTATTATGGCAATCGAACGTACCCTGTCCATCATCAAGCCGGACGCAGTAGCCAAGAACGTAATCGGCAAGATCTACGATCGTTTCGAGACCGCTGGTCTGAAGATCGTTGCTGCCAAGTACAAGCAACTGTCGCGCGCTGAAGCCGAAGGCTTCTACGCCGTTCACAAAGAGCGTCCTTTCTTCAACGATCTGGTGAACTTCATGATCTCCGGCCCGGTTATGATCCAGGCGCTGGAAGGCGAGAACGCCGTTCTGAAGAACCGCGAACTGATGGGCGCGACTGACCCGAAGAAAGCCGACGCCGGTACCATCCGCGCCGACTTCGCCGAGTCCATCGACGCTAACGCCGTTCACGGTTCCGACAGCCTGGAAAACGCCGCTATCGAAGTGGCTTACTTCTTCGCTGCGACCGAAATCGCTTCGCGCTAAGTTTTGCCGGTTGCGGCCAATCTTGGCCGCAACCTTGTTGTACCCGGCAGCTGCCGCTTCGGCGGCTGCCCGTAACCGAGATTGACATGAAGACCAACCTGCTCGACTTCAACCTGCCTCAACTGACCGACCATTTCGCCGCGATGGGCGAGAAGCCGTTCCGCGCCAAACAGATCATGCGCTGGATGCACCAGATGGGCGAGGCGGATTTTGATGCCATGACCGATATCGCCAAGAGCCTGCGTGCCAAGCTGCACGACACGGCCTGTGTGCGCGTGCCGGATCTCATGGTGCAGCAGGCATCGGAAGATGGTACCCGCAAGTGGCTGCTCGACGTGGGCACCGGCAACGGTGTCGAGACCGTGTTCATCCCCGAGGATGATCGCGGCACCTTGTGCATATCATCTCAGGTTGGCTGTGCGCTGGAGTGTACGTTCTGCTCCACCGGCCGCCAGGGCTTCAATCGTAATCTCAGCACCGCCGAGATCATCGGCCAGCTGTGGTGGGCCAACAAGGCTATGGGCGTGACGCCGAAGAACGAGCGCGTGATCTCCAATGTGGTGATGATGGGCATGGGCGAGCCGCTGGCCAACTTCGACAATGTGGTGTCGGCCCTGCAGATCATGCTCGACGATCACGGCTACGGCCTGTCACGCCGCCGCGTGACGGTGTCGACCTCAGGCATGGTGCCGCAGATGGACCGGCTGAAAGAGGCCTGTCCGGTGGCGCTGGCGGTGTCGCTGCATGCATCGAACGATCGCATCCGCGATGAGATCGTGCCGCTGAACAAGAAATACCCGCTGAAAGAACTGATGGCTGCCTGCCAGCGTTACTTGGTAAAAGCACCGCGCGATTTCATTACCTTTGAATACGTGATGCTTGACGGGGTGAACGACAGGCCGGAACATGCGCGGGAACTGATTGCGCTGGTACGTGACGTACCATGCAAGTTCAATCTGATTCCGTTCAACCCGTTCCCGAATTCCGGTTACGACCGTTCCAGCAATAACAGCATCCGCGCTTTCCGCGAAATCCTGCAGGAAGCCGGCTTTGTGGTGACGGTTCGCAAGACGCGTGGTGATGATATTGATGCCGCCTGTGGCCAGCTGGCCGGTCAGGTGATGGACAAGACCCGCCGTCAGGAAAAGTGGATACGCATCGCAGAAGGAAATAGCTGATGATCCGTTCGCGCTTCGTCGCCGTGTTGTTGCTGGCCGCCTTGTCAGGCGTGTCCGCCTATGCTGCAACCGCTACGCCGCGCGAACTGGCCCAGACCCGGGCGCTATTGGCTATCGAATACATGAAGTTCGGCAATATGCGCGTGGCGCTGGAAAATGCCGAACAGGCGATTGCCTTTGATCCGGCCTACCAGGATGCTTATCTCGCCAAGGCGCTGATCTATATGCAGCTTGGCGTGTCGGCCGAGGCTGAAAAAGCTTTCCAGCAAGCCTTGAAGATCGACCCGGCCAACCCCGAGGTCAACAATAACTACGGCTTGTACCTGTGCGGCAATAACCGTTTTGACGAAGCGCAGGCGCGCTTTGATCGCGCGCTGAGCGATCCGTTCTATGCTACGCCGCAATCAGCAATGATCAACCGGGCCCAGTGTTTTGTGCGCATGGGGCAGAATGATCGCGCCAACGAATGGCTGCTGGCCGCGCTGCGCCGTTCGCCGAATGATGCGCTGGCGCTGCGCGAGCTGTTCAGCCTGGCGGTACAGAATCGCAATACGGCCTTGGCCAGCATGTACTTTGACCGTTTGAAGCTGGATGAAAACAGAATGCAGGCAGCGGATCTCTGGCTGGTAATCCGTTTTGCACGCCTGAAGCAGGACCGCTCGCTGGAGCTGCGTCTCGCTGCCTTGCTCAAGAAAAAATACCCGGATACCCGGGAAGCACAACTGCTGCTGACAGGAAACTGAATACCACCATGCACACAAGCGAGAGCAGTCTGGATAATTCGACATCACTGGGCGCATTGCTGCGCGCAGAGCGTGAAAAGCGCGGGCTGAGCCTGGGCGAGGTTGCCGAGCGCCTCAAGCTGTCACTCAAACAGCTGAGCGCCATCGAGAGTGATCACTGGCATCAATTGCCGGGTACGACTTTTGCGCGCGGTTTTGTGCGCAGCTATGCGCGCTATCTGGAACTTGACGAGCAGCAGATGCTGCAACTGCTGGATGCCAGCCTGCCAACCGCAGCGCCTGCGGCCAACGTTGGCGAAGCGGTAAAACCGCAAGCTGCGGCAGAAACTCATGGCAAGGCCCCGGCAGCAGCGTCTTCTTCGTCCAAGGCATCCTTGTGGATTATCGGTCTGGTGATGGTCGCTGTTGGTGGCTATTCGCTGTACAGCAAACAGGCTGACAAGCCGGCCGAGCCCGTGCAGGCTTCGGCACCGCTGGCGCAGCAACCCGCTTCCGAGGCGTTTGCCGAAGAGCAGGCGGCGACCGAAGTACCAGCACCGGTAACGGCAGAGGCTTCTGCCGCCGTGCCGGTTGCACCGGTCGTGACACCGGCCCCGGCGGTAGTGTCTGCAGCCCCGGCTGTTGTTGCCGCCAGTGCGCCGGCAGCTGCTGTGGCTGCGGCCAACGTGGCGATCGAGATTCGTGCCAGCGCCGAGAGCTGGGTGGAAGTGCGTGATCGTGACGGCAAGAAACTGATTTTCGGTCTGGTGCCGGCCAATGGCAGCAAGAGCGCCAGCGGCAATGGCCCCTTGAAGGTATTGATCGGCAATGCACAGGCAGTGCAGCTGATGCACAATGGCCAGCCGGTTGATCTGACCGGCAAGATTCGTGGCAGCACCGCCAAACTGGAATTGAACTGAGAATAGATGGACGCAGCAATCAAACGTCGCAAGACCTTGCAAGTGGCCGTTGGCCACATGATGGTGGGCTCGGATCATCCGGTAGTCGTGCAGTCGATGACCAATACCGATACCGCCGATGCCGAGGCAACCACCCGTCAGGTTTACGAGCTGTCGCAAGCCGGCTCGGAAGTGGTGCGTATCACCGTCAACAGCCCGGAGGCCGCGGCCAAAGTCGCCGAAATCCGTCAGCGCCTCGATGACCTGGGCTGTGATGTACCGCTGGTTGGTGACTTCCATTTCAATGGTGATCGCCTGCTGAAGGACTACCCGGACTGCGCGCGCGCATTGGCCAAATATCGTATCAATCCCGGCAATGTCGGCAAGGGCGCGAAGGGTGACGACAAGTTTGCCTTCATGATCCGCACCGCAGCCGAGCTCGACAAGGCCGTGCGTATCGGCGTCAACTGGGGCTCGCTTGATCAGGTGCTGCTGGCGCGCATGCTGGACGCCAACAATCTTGCGGCCAACCCGCTGTCGCTGGACAAGGTCATGCGCGAGGCGCTGATCGTGTCGGCGCTGGAGTCTGCCGACAAGGCGATGGAGCTGGGCCTGCCGGCCAACCGCATCCTGCTGTCGTGCAAGGTCAGCAATGTGCAGGATCTGATTACCGTTTACCGGGATCTGGGCAGTCGTTGCGACTTCCCGTTGCATCTGGGCCTGACCGAGGCCGGCATGGGCAGCAAGGGTATCGTGGCTTCCAGCGCGGCCTTGGCCATTCTGCTGCAGGAGGGCATTGGCGATACCATCCGTATCTCGCTGACCCCGCAGCCGGGCGAGGCGCGTACCAAGGAGGTCGTGGTAGCGCAAGAGCTGCTGCAGACCATGGGCCTGCGTTCATTTACGCCGCTGGTTACCGCCTGTCCTGGCTGTGGCCGTACCACCAGTACCTTCTTCCAGGAACTGGCCGACGATATCCAGACCTTCCTGCGCGAGAAGATGCCGGTATGGCGCTTGCAGTATCCGGGCGTGGAAGACATGAAAGTTGCGGTAATGGGCTGTGTAGTGAATGGCCCTGGTGAATCCAAACTGGCCGATATCGGCATCAGCCTGCCGGGTACCGGTGAGGTGCCGGTGGCGCCGGTCTATGTTGACGGCCAGAAAGACGTTACCCTGAAGGGCGAGCACATTGCCGCCGAGTTTCAGGCAATTGTCGAGAATTATGTCCGCAGCCGTTATGGCGAAGGTGGCAGCAAGCGACGCGAAGGGGCGGCGCGTACCATCGCTATCAAGGCTGTGTAAGCTCGCGGCCAACCCTGGCTGCATGCGTTGAAGAAAGAACAAGACTAAATGGCACAAAAGCTTCAGGCAGTGCGCGGCATGAATGATGTGCTGCCGGCCGAATCGTTTCAGTGGGAATACTTCGAAACCATCTTGCGCGGCTGGCTGCATGACTATGGCTACGCCAATATCCGTACTCCGATTGTCGAGCCGACACCGCTGTTTGTGCGCTCGATCGGCGAGGTGACCGACATTGTCGAGAAGGAAATGTACTCCTTCGAAGACAAGCTCAATGGCGACCCGTTGACTCTGCGTCCGGAAGGGACTGCCGGTACCCTGCGTGCCGTGGTCGAGCACAATCTGCTGTACAACACCACGCAGAAGCTGTGGTATATGGGCCCGATGTACCGTCACGAGCGCCCGCAAAAAGGCCGCTATCGCCAGTTCCACCAGATCGGTGTCGAGGCACTGGGCATGGCCGGGCCGGACATTGATGCCGAAATCATCGCGATGACGGCAGACCTGTGGCAGCGTCTTGGGCTGGCAGGCAGCGTGCGCCTCGAGATCAACACCCTGGGTAACAAGGAAGAGCGGGCTGCGCACCGCGAGGCCTTGATCGCTTATCTCGAGCAGCACGTCGATATTCTGGACGAAGACGGCAAGCGCCGCCTCTACAGCAATCCGCTGCGGGTACTGGACACCAAGAACCTGGCCTTGCAGGAAATGGCTGACAAGGCACCGCGTCTGGCTGACTATCTGGGTGAAGCATCGCGTGCCCACTATGATGGCTGGAAGGCGATGATTGCCGCGCTGGGTATCGAGTTCATCGAAAACCATCGTCTGGTGCGTGGTCTGGACTACTACAACCAGTCGGTATTCGAGTGGGTTACCACCGAGCTGGGCTCGCAGGGCACGGTATGTGCGGGTGGCCGCTACGATGGCCTGATCGAACAGCTGGGCGGCAAGCCGGCACCCGGCATCGGTTTCGGCATGGGTATGGAGCGCGTGCTGCTGTTGCTGGCCGAAAAAGGCCTGCTGCCGGAGCGCAAGGCCTGCGACGTGTTCATCGTCAATCAGGGTGCCGGTGCGGCAACTTTTGCGATGCAACTGGCACAAAGCCTGCGTCAGGCTGGCTGCAGCGTGATCCAGAATATGGGCGATGGCAGCTTCAAGTCACAAATGAAAAAAGCTGATGGCAGCGGCGCAGCCGTGGCGCTGGTTATCGGTGAGAACGAAGTCGCAGGCGGTCAGGTAGTGGTGAAGCCACTGCGTGCCGAAGCGGCTCAGGAAACGGTGGTTGCGGCCAACGTTATCGAGACTGTGCGTCGTTTCCTTAACTGATTTCGGGGTAAGTAATGGCTTACGATTTGCAAGAGCAGGAACAGATTGACTCGATGAAGGCCTTTTGGGCCAAGTGGGGAAAGCTGATATCAGCTGTGGTAGTTGGCTCCTTGACTGCTTATCTGGGTTACAAGGGCTGGCATTATTACCAGGCTATCGAGCGTGCCAAGGCGGCTGAACTGTTCAGCCAGTTCGAACTGCAGGTTGAAGGCGGTGCGGTTGCCAAGGCCAAGTCGTCTGCGGCCCTGATTCAGGATGCGCATCCGGGCACGCCATATGCCGCCAATGCTGCACTGTTGACAGCCAAGCTGGCATTCGAAAAAGGTGATCTGGCCACGGCACGTGGTCAGCTGAAGTGGGTAATCGAGCATGCCGGCAAAGATGAAAACCTGCTGGCAGTAGCCCGTTTGCGCCTGGCAACCATCATGCTGGATGAAAAACAGTACGATGCGGCGCTGGCTGAGCTGGCACAGGCTCGCCCGGCTAGCTTCGATGGCCTGTACTTCGATTTGCGCGGTGATGTGCAAGTGGCGCGCGGCGATGCAGCCGGAGCTCGCGAAAGTTACAAGACTGCCATCAGCAAACTGTCTTCCGACAGCCCGGTTCGTGAACTGGTTCAGACCAAGCTGGAATCATTGGGGAATTAATATGCGCCACCTGCTAGCCGCTCTCGTTGCACTACCATTACTAAGTGGTTGTGCCAGTATCTTTGATGGCGATGCTCGTCATGAACCGACGGCTTTGCGTGACTTTGCTGTCAAAAGCAGTTTGCGTGTGCAGTGGCAGGTTTCGGCTCCGGCTGCTGATGGCGGTTTGTTCTCGCCTGCTTATGATCAGGGCAAGCTGTGGGTGGCGGGTGGCAATGGCAAGATTGCTGCGTTTGATGTGCTGTCGGGTCGACAGGTCGCGAGTTTTGACCTTGACCAGCGCCTGTCAGCCGGCGTAGCCGTTGCGGGCAATCTCGTGTTTGTCGGCACTGCTGATGGCAAATTGCTGGCGGTGAACAGCAGTGACGGCAAGCAGGTCTGGAGCAAGGATCTGACCAGCTATGCTGCCGAACCACCGGTTGTTGGCGGGAATGCGCTGGTTGTGCGCAGCAATGATGGCCGCCTGACGGCATTCGAGCCACAAACCGGTCGTCAGTTGTGGACCGATAGCGAAGCGATGCCGGCTCTGGTTGTGCGCCAGACGACGCCGCAAATCCGCGTCGAAGGGGATGATGTACTGATGGTTGGCGGCTCTGCCGGCAAACTGTCGATTTATGCGCTGGAACAAGGCCGCATGCTGTGGCAAAGCGTGGTGGCTTCGCCACGTGGTGCCAGCGAGCTGGAGCGTGTGACCGATGTGGTTTCACAGCCGGTATTTGATGGTCGTCGCGTGTGTGCGGTGGCGTATCAGAGTCGTGTTGCCTGCTTCGAGGCTCGTGGCGGTCAGCAGATCTGGTCACGTGAAGTGGGTAGCAGTCGTGGTCTGAGTATTGGCGCGACGGCCGTGTATGTAACTGCAGACAACGGCGTGGTCTGGTCTTTTGATCTGGATAGCGGCCGTAACCTGTGGAAGCAGGATGCTCTGCAATATCGTGCGCCTGGTGCACCGGTGCAACTGGGTGACAATCTGATGGTTGTTGATGGTGAAGGCTATGCACATCTGCTTTCACCGCTTGATGGACAAATCGTTGGCCGCAGCAAGCTGAAGTCCGATGGTGTCGTTGCCAAACCGCTTGCCATGGGCAAAGTGGCTTATGTGCTGGACGCCAGTGGCTCACTGTCTGCGCTGACAAACTAAAAGCTGTATCGAATGAAACCGACTATTGCCCTGGTAGGGCGCCCGAATGTGGGCAAATCCACCCTGTTCAACCGTCTGACCCGCAGCCGCGATGCGCTGGTTGCCGATCAGCCTGGCCTGACGCGCGATCGCCACTATGGCCATGGCCGTGTCGGCAGCAAGCCGTATCTGGTAATCGATACCGGTGGTTTTGAACCTGTCGTGGAAGATGGCATCCTGTTTGAAATGGCCAAGCAGACTTTGCAGGCTGTGGATGAGGCTGATGCCATCATTTTCCTGGTGGATGGCCGTACCGGCATTACGCCGCAAGACAAGATCATTGCTAACCGCCTGCGTCGCAATAACCAGCCGGTTTATCTGGTGGTCAACAAGGCTGAGGGTCTGCAGCGCTCGATGGCGACAGCGGAGTTCCACGAGCTGGCACTGGGCGAGCCTTGGTCGATTTCTGCATCGCATGGCGATGGCGTGCGCGAGCTGGTCGAAACCGTACTCGAGCACTTCCCGGACGCAGAAGACGAGCCGAAAGTCAGTCACCCGAAGTTCGTCATTATCGGCCGCCCGAATGTGGGTAAATCTACGTTGGTGAATGCGGTGCTTGGCGAAGATCGTGTGATCGCTTTTGACCAGGCGGGTACGACGCGCGACAGCATCTACATCGACTTCGAGCGCGAAGGCAAGCCGTACACCATTATCGACACCGCTGGTGTGCGTCGTCGCGGCAAGGTTGACGAGATGATCGAGAAGTTCTCGGTGATCAAGACCATGCAGGCGATCGAAGATGCCAACGTCGCCGTACTGGTGCTCGATGCCCAGCTGGATATTTCCGAGCAGGATGCAACCATCGCCGGTTTTGCCCTCGAGGCTGGCCGCGCCCTGGTGGTGGCGGTCAACAAGTGGGATAACCTTGATAACGAGCGCAAGGATCACGTCAAGCACGAGATCGCGCGCAAGGTTGGCTTCCTTGATTTTGCCAAGTTCCACTATATCTCTGCCTTGCAGGGTAAAGGTGTGGGTGACTTGTTCAAGTCGATTGACGAGGCCTATCAGGCGGCGATGACCAAGCTGCCAACGCCAAAACTGACCCGTATCCTGCAGTTGGCTGTCGAACGGCAGCAGCCGCCACGAGTTGGCCCGGTACGCCCGAAGTTGCGCTATGCTCACCAGGGTGGCATGAACCCGCCGATTATCGTGATTCACGGTAATGCACTGAGCAAGGTGCCGGATAGTTACACGCGTTACCTCGAAAACATGTTCCGCAAGGCTTTTCATCTGCAGGGCACGCCGCTGCGAGTACAATACAAGTCAAGCGTGAATCCGTTTGAGGTAGAAGCAACAGGAACCAAACCCAGCTTGCTGCGTCATAAGGGACGAAAATAGTACGGCGGTTTTTTTTATGCTAAAAAGAGTTTTAGCGCCCCTGCTATGAAAAATTCACAAATCCATGAAATCGGAGAAAAAAATGAGCTCTAAAGGGCAAATGCTACAAGACCCGTTCCTGAACATCCTGCGCAAGGAACATGTACCGGTTTCCATCTATCTGGTTAACGGTATCAAGCTGCAAGGCCAGATCGAATCTTTCGACCAGTATGTCGTGCTGCTGAAGAACACCGTAACCCAGATGGTTTACAAGCACGCGATTTCTACCGTTGTTCCTGCTCGTCCGGTGAATATCCCGCACGAGAATCATGGCGGTAAAGCAGATAGCGACGCCTGATTTATCTTGTCTGAACTTCAAAACCGGCAGGTTGCTTGTTCTCCTGCCGGTTTTGTCTCTTGGGAATACCATCAGTGTTTGACCGCCCGGATTTGGGAGATGTAGCTGTTCTGGTTTGCCTTGACTTTGGTATTCCGGACTATGAGGAGTCGGTACAGGAATGTACTGATCTGGTACGCAGCGCCGGCGTGAAAGTAGCGGCTTGTCTGCGCGGCAAGCGCCAGCGGCCTGATGCTGCGCTATATGCCGGCAAGGGCAAGGTCGAAGAGTTGGCCGCGCTGGTAAAGGCATGCCAGGCCAATGTGGTGATCTTCAACCACGATCTGAAACCGATCCAGGAGCGTAATCTCGAGAGGGTATTGCAGTGTCGCGTGATTGATCGCGTGTCGCTGATTCTAGACATTTTTGCCCAGCGTGCGCGCAGTCACGAAGGGAAGCTACAGGTTGAACTGGCGCAGCTTACCCATATGTCTACCCGATTGGTGCGAGGCTGGACTCACCTTGAACGTCAGAAGGGCGGTATTGGTCTGCGTGGCCCGGGTGAAACCCAGTTGGAAACCGACCGTCGCTTGCTTGGCATTCGCGTCAAGGCGTTGAAAGACAGGCTGGCAACAGTACAGAAGCAGCGCAAGACCCAGCGGCGCGGTCGTGAACGGTCTGGTCTGCTGTCGGTATCCATTGTTGGTTATACCAATGCCGGCAAATCTACCCTGTTCAATGCGATGACCAAAGCCAGAACATTGGCCGCAGATCAGCTTTTTGCCACGCTGGATACCACCAGTCGAAAACTGTTCCTGCAGCCTGGTTTGTCTATCGTCCTGTCGGATACGGTTGGCTTTATCAGGGATTTGCCGCACTCCCTTGTGGCTGCATTCCGTGCCACCTTGGAAGAGACGGTCCAGGCGGACTTGCTTTTGCACGTTGTCGATAGTGCATCTGATGACAAGGATCGCCAGATCGACGATGTGAATACAGTTTTGCGTGAAATCGGCGCGGATCAGACGCCGCAGTTGCTGGTATGGAATAAAACCGACTTGCGTGAGCTGCCTGCTGCAATCGAGCGTAGCGAGCTTGGCTTGCCCGCCGGTGTGCGTGTTTCGGCCTTGACTGGTGAGGGGCTGGAACTCCTGCGCGAGGCGATTGCCGAATATGTTCAGAATATGACTAATCATCAATCCACGGAAATCAGAGACCACTATGTCGCAGAATGACAATAACTGGGGTAAGCGTCCGAATGACGGCCCGCCGGATCTGGATGAGGTATTTCGCAAGTTGAACCAGCGTCTGTCACGTATGTTGGGCGGCAAGACGCCAAATGACGGCGGTGGCCAGGATATGCCGCCTAGAGGCATGCGTTTTGGTGCGGCCGGGCTGGTTGCTGTGCTGGGTGGCCTCTGGTTGCTGAGTGGTTTTTATGTGGTAGATGCGCGTGAAGAAGGGGTTGTACTGCGTATGGGCAGCTACAACCGGACTACCGAGCCGGGTCTGCAGTGGCGCGCACCATATCCTTTCGAGACAGTCGAAATCGTCAATCTGACCGAGGTTCGCAGCATCGAAGTCGGCTACCGCGGCAGTGCCAAGAATCGTGTCAACGAAGAATCGCTGATGCTGACCGAAGATCAGAACATCATCGATGTGCAGCTGTCGGTTCAGTATGACATCAAGGATGCCCGCGAATTCCTGTTCAACAATCTGTCCGCCGATGTTGATGCGCGCGATATCGTGAAGCAGGCGGCGGAGACGGCGATTCGTGAGGTGGTTGGCCGCAACAAGGTTGATTTCGTATTGAACGAAGGTCGTGCCCAGATTGCCGCTGACACGCACCGGATCATCCAGTCGATTATCGATCGCTACAAGCTGGGTGTACGGGTTGCCAAGGTGAACATCAATGGCGTTCAGCCTCCAGAGCCGGTACTTGCTGCATTTGATGATGCAGTGAAGGCGGGGCAGGACAAGGAAAAGCTGCGCAATGATGCGATTGCCTACTCCAATGACGTCGTGCCTAAAGCCAAGGGTATGGCTTCCCGCTTGCTGGAAGAGGCCGAAGGCTATCGCCAGCGTGTCGTTTCGACAGCAGAGGGTGATGCAGCGCGCTTTAACAGCGTGCTTGGCGAGTATGTGAAAGCACCCAAGGTCATGCGTGATCGTCTGTATCTGGACATGATGCAGCAGGTCATGACCAACTCGACCAAGGTCATTGTTGATCAGAAGGGTGGCAATAACCTGCTGTATCTGCCGCTGGATAAGCTGATTGCCCAGTCTGCTCCGGGTATGCCTGCAATGCAGGGAGAGGCGGCACCGCCACGTGCACAATCGGTAGCGCCTGCACCGGCCATCACACAAGAAAACGCCCGCGAAGTGATTCGTGGCAGAAACTGAGCGAGGTAAATAATGGATAGAATGTTGCCTACACTGTTTGCCGTGGGTGCCGCGCTGCTGGTAGCCTCCTCTTCGCTGTTTACCGTGGACCAGCGTCAGTTCGGGATGGTTTTCCAGTTTGGCGAGGTGGTGCGTACCATCGATAGTCCTGGTATTCACTTCAAGATTCCGCTGCTGCAGAACGTGCGCTTTTTTGATCGTCGTATTCAGACTATCGACCCGGAAGAGCCGGAGCTGTTCAATACCCGCGAGAAGAAAAACGTGCTGGTGGACAGCTTCGTCAAGTGGCGTGTTCTTGATGTTGAACAGTTCTATAAGAGCGTTGGTGGTAATGAAGGCGCAGCTGTTGCCCGATTGAAACAAACCATCAACGATGGTTTGCGTGCTGAATTCGGCCAGAAAACGGTCTCGGATGTGGTTTCTGGCCAGCGAGATCAGGTCATGGAGATCGTTAGACAGCGTGCGAACCTCGATGCACAAAAAATCGGCATCGAAATTATGGATGTACGCTTAAAAAGAGTCGATTTTCCGGATAAAATCAGTGCTTCGGTTTTTGAGCGCATGAATTCCGAGCGCAAGACCGTAGCCAGCCAGCTGCGAAGCGAAGGTGCTGGCGAGGCCGAGCGGATTCGTGCCGATGCTGATCGTCAGCGTGAAGTACTGCTTGCCGAAGCGTATAGCAAGGCGCAGACCATGAAGGGTGAGGGTGATGCCAAGGCTGGTGCAATTTATGCTGCGGCTTATGGCAAGAACCCCGAGTTCTACGCCTTCTGGCGTAGTATGGATGCCTACAAGCAGACCATGAAAAACAAGAGCGATGTTCTTGTGCTGGACCCGAGCTCGGAGTTCTTCAAGTATTTCAAGAGCACCAAGCCCTGAAGCTGGTCTGACCGTTAACAGAACATTTCATTTGCAAGGCGGGATCGCGAATCCCGCCTTTTATTGTGTGTGAAAGACTGATGCGAAATTGGCAGTTACCTGAATATGTAGCAGATATCCTGCCGGCAACCGCGCGGCAGGTTGAGTCGGCAAAGGCCGCAATGCTTGAGCAGTTCCGGGTCTCCGGTTACGAGTTGGTTTTGCCGCCGCAGATCGAATATTACGATGCGCTGGTAACTGCCGAGGATGCCGAGCTTGGTCTCAAGACCTATCAGCTTGATGATCACTTTTCTGGTCGCCAGCTGGGCTTGCGGGCAGATATCACGCCGCAGGTAGCGCGTATTGATGCGCATCTGTTGTCGCATCGTACCGGGGTTACCCGGCTTTGCTATGCCGGCAGTGTGGTGCACGCACGTCCTGATGGTTTGATGAGCTCACGCGAGCCGCTGCAGATTGGTGCCGAGCTGTATGGCTATGCCGGTATCGAGGCGGATCTGGAAATCATCCATCTGATGCTGTCTTCCTTGCAACTGGTTGAGGTGCAGGGTGTTCGTCTGGACGTTGGCCACATGGGCATTTTCCGCGGTCTGGTACAGGCGGCTGGTTTGTTGCCGGAAAAAGCGGCTGAAGTCTTTCTGGCTCTGCAGGCGAAGGATGTATCCAGCCTGTCCGAGCTGGTGGTGAATATCGCCGAGCCATATCGCAGTGCATTCTTGGCCTTGCCGACCCTGTATGGCTCGCGCACGGTGCTAGAGCGTGCACGCACTTGCTTGCCATCATTGCCCGAGGTCGAGCTTGGCCTGTTGCAGTTGGCCGCAGTTGCGAATGCCTTGCAAGATGAAGTTGAGCTGACTTTTGATCTGACCGAGTTGCGTGGTACCCAATATCACAATGGTCTGATGTTTGCCGCTTATGCCGACGGCTGGGCCAAGGAGCTCGCTCGTGGCGGTCGCTACGACAATATCGGCAAGCGTTTTGGCCGGGCGCGTCCGGCGACGGGTTTCAGTCTGGATCTGCGTGATCTGATCCGCATTCTGCCGCAAAGCGAGAATGCAAAAGGAATCAAGGTTGCGGCCAACCTTCAGCTGCAGGCTGCAGATGAAATTAAGCGCCTTCGCGCCGCTGGCGAGAAGGTAATTGTGGATTATCTGGGCGAGTCTTCGACTGCGCTCAATTGTGATCGAGAGCTGGTCCGGGGCGAGCAAGGCTGGTCCCTGATTCAGTTCGGCTAATTGGTTTTTGAAGAAAGAGGTTTACCCATGTCCAAGAATGTCGTCGTAATCGGTACCCAGTGGGGTGACGAGGGCAAAGGCAAGATCGTTGACTGGCTGACCGACCATGCGCGTGCGGTAGTTCGCTTCCAGGGTGGTCACAATGCAGGCCACACCCTGTGGGTGAATGGCAAGAAAACGGTCGTGCGTCTGGTGCCGTCCGGCATTCTGCGTGATGGCGTCGAGTGCTTCATCGGTAACGGTGTAGTACTGTCTCCAGAGGCGCTGCTGAAAGAGATCGACGAGCTGGAAGCTGCGGGCGTCAATGCGTCTGCGCGTCTGAAGATCGCCGAGGCTTGCCCGCTGATCCTGCCGTATCACATCGCACTGGACCAGGCGCGTGAAGCAGCCAAGGGCGAAGCGAAGATCGGTACTACCGGTCGCGGTATCGGCCCATGCTACGAAGACAAGGTGGCTCGCCGTGCACTGAAGGTAATCGACTTGTTTGACGTTGAGCGTTTTGCTGTCAAGCTGAAGGAAAACGTCGAGTACTACAACTTCCTGCTGACCCAGCTGTTCAAGGCTGAGCCGGTAAGCTACGAAGCCATTCTGGCGGATACCCTGAAGATGGCCGAGCGCATCAAGCCTATGGTGGCTGATGTGTCCCGCACACTGTACGAACTGGACAAGGCTGGTGTGCCTATCCTGTTCGAAGGTGCGCAGGGCACCCTGCTGGACATCGATCACGGTACTTACCCGTACGTGACTTCGTCCAACTGCGTGGCTGGTGCGGCTGCACCGGGCGCAGGTGTGGCTCCGCAGATGCTCAACTATGTGTTGGGTATCGTGAAGGGTTATGCGACTCGCGTGGGTTCCGGTCCATTCCCGACTGAACAGGATAACGAAGTTGGTGCCTTCCTGGCCAAGCGTGGCAACGAGTTCGGTTCGGTAACCGGTCGTCCACGTCGTTGTGGCTGGTTTGATGCGGCAGCACTGAAGCGCTCCATTCAGATCAATGGCGTATCCGGTCTGTGTGTGATGAAGCTGGACGTGATGGATGGTCTGGAAGAGATTCAGCTGTGCGTAGGCTACAAGCTGAATGGCGAGATTGTAGACATCCTGCCGTTTGGCTCAGACGATGTGAGCCAGTGCGAGCCGATCTACGAAACCATGCCTGGCTGGAGCGATAGCTCGGTTGGTGCCAAGCGTTGGGATGATCTGCCTGCCAATGCTCAAGCTTATCTCAAGCGTATCGAGGAAGTTTGCGGTGCGCCGATCGACATCGTGTCGACCGGTCCGGATCGTGAAGAGACCATCGTACTGCGCCACCCGTTTGGCCTGTAATTGCGATAGTCTGCTGACAAAAAACCCGCTTCGGCGGGTTTTTTGTTTTGAGTGGGTAGCGATGAGTGATGGGGTGGTTGCCGGCTTTGCCGTTGCTGGGAATGAGAATGCAAAAAAGCCAGCATTTTCATGCTGGCTTTTTTTATTTGGTGCCCAAGAGAAGACTCGAACTTCCACACCCTTGCGGGCGCTAGGACCTGAACCTAGTGCGTCTACCAATTCCGCCACCTGGGCTAAAACTCTAACTGTCTTTACTGCTCGCAGAAATGATTTCGGATAATACTGGTGCCCAAGAGAAGACTCGAACTTCCACACCCTTGCGGGCGCTAGGACCTGAACCTAGTGCGTCTACCAATTCCGCCACCTGGGCTAAAACTTGAATTTTTCTACTGCTTGCACTTGCATAAAATGCAACTGCTGGAATTATGGTGCCCAAGAGAAGACTCGAACTTCCACACCCTTGCGGGCGCTAGGACCTGAACCTAGTGCGTCTACCAATTCCGCCACCTGGGCAATCACTTTTTATATCGCACACCATGAAAAATCATGGTGCCCAAGAGAAGACTCGAACTTCCACACCCTTGCGGGCGCTAGGACCTGAACCTAGTGCGTCTACCAATTCCGCCACCTGGGCTTGCGATATTTTTCTTCGTTCAACAGTTGTTGTGTCGAAGAGCTGCGAATTATAAACATCTTTTCAGGGGTGTCAACACTTTTTTTATTTGCTGTGTAGGTGTTGGTAGTGGAGGCTAATGCAAGCTTGACGGCGCGTTAACGCTTTAGGTCGAGGTCGAGCATTTCGGTTGGTAACCCATCATCTTACTGATGCGGTGTGGATTCGTTGTGCTGGTCCATTTCATATGGCTGCGATATCCTTTCTAACCAGCCCTTTCTGCACAGGTCAGGCTGCTAAATCGATACGCCATCACTAGAGTCTTCATACCTAACGTCTGGAGTGGGCGCCGGTGGTTGTAGAGCACATCCAGTTGCAATCATCTGGCTGGCGTGCGCCAGGCTTTCAAAGTGCGGCCGGTGCGTGCACTGTTCTTTACAATGTACGGATCACCTGTTCCACCATCCAGTTCTGCTCCGGCATGTGCGGTGTTGGTAAGTACCAAGCCGTTGTGACTACGCAGAAGGAGCCCAGTCAAGGCTGTCAAAGCTGTTGATCAGCGCGTGTTCTAGTGCCTACTCGGCGGTTTTGGGCTTGCCACTGCGTGACAGATGTGCGCCAAGCAGCAGTCGACCGCCAAAGTCAAGTGGCACCAGCCATTCTTACAGGTCCAAATGCCACACAAATCGGTGTCCCAAGGTTGGCCTGGCTACTACCGCAGGCTGGGCTTGCACCGTGGCCGGAGGTCGACCGACTGTTTCTTCGCCACTAGCCTTTGAGTTGAAACTGTTATGGTTCAATGATCTCGGACGCCAACTTAGGTGGTAACCTCGCCACCAGCAACTAGGTGTCTTATGAGCAGAACGCGTCGTACTTTTACCCCCAGGATTCAAAGCTGAAGCTGCCGCCCTGGTCGTGTAGCGGAGCTACTCCATCGACCAGGCCTGCAAGGCCGTCAATGTCGGCGAAACCATCATGTGCAGCTGGGTCGAGTAGCTGCGGCAGGAGCAAAATGGCGTCACACCCCAAGCCAGAGCGCTAACGGCCGAGCAACGGCGCACTCAGGAGCTGGAGGCACGCATTGACCGACTGGTACGGGAGAAAACCATTCTAAAAAAGCTACCGCTCTCTAGATGGTCGACGAGATCAATCGTACTTGCTGGTAGGTCAGTTAAGAGAGCATGAATCCGTAGAGCTGGTCTGCGGCGCCTTTGGCATTTGCCGCTCTGCTTCTTACCACTACTGTCAACGACAGTCGAAATCAGCCCCACTATTCCTCAAATCGATATTTCAAAACTGATCCACCCGAATCTCATGAGATTGTCGATTTCCTGACTGCCACGGCTTTTCTTTTGTCTTTCAACCGATAGCTTTCACCGGTCATGCTGATGATGTGGGCGTGGTGTAGCAGCCGGCCCAGCATAGTTGCCGTCAACGTGGCATCATCAGTAAACGTGATCGCCCACTGGCTGAATGGCAGGTGCGACGATAGAGTCATCGACCCCTTCTCGTAGCGCTTTGCCACCACCTAGAAGAACAGTTTTGCCTCTTCACGACCAAAAGGGTAAATAGCCAATTTCATCAACAATCAACAGACTCGACCCCATCACCGTTCGATTGAAGTACTCCTTGAACCGACCCTGTCACTGGGCAGAACCCTGCTGCAAGACTAGGTCGGCGGCAGAGATGAACTTCACCTTCAGCCCAGCCTGCGTGGCCCGAATGCCAATCGCTGTGGCCAGATGGGTTTTGCCTAGCCCGCTCGGACCAACCAACACGATGTTCACGGCACGCTCCAGGAGCGCCAACTTGGCAACTCTTGAATCTGCGTTTTCAGTACCACGCAGGCAAAGGTAAAGTCGTAGTCTTCCAGTATTTTGACGGCGGGAAACCCGGCCATGCGCAGCATGGTTTCCCGTTGCGCCAGTGTCGGCTACTGGGTGGCAACCGACTCCAGCTTCAGTTGTTGGCATAGCTGGGCGATACGCTCTTGCTGCAAATTTATGCCGCTTCTCCCAGGAGTGCACTGCAAACCGACAGCGGATGCTGGATATATTCAAACGGCACGCTGGTCGTGGCAGCGCTGGCGGGAAGCGGCTCGCGCCGTGTTGGCAACGGCTGCAGTTTGTCGAGCGCTCGTTGCCAGCGGTCCAGCGGCCGCTCTTTGAGCGTGGCATGCTGCCGGACGTTGGTCATTTCAGACAGCCAACGTGCGACCTCGCAATTGGCAGTGGTGACATCTACGGGCAAACCGGCACCCTTCAGCCGACTCGCAAACGGGTTGTAAAAACTTTCTCGCAGATAGTGGTTAAAGCGTTCGACCTTGCCTTTGGTCTTGGCGCGATAGGGTCGGCATAGTTTGGGCACAAAGCCCAGTCCTTTTGCCAGTGACAACAAGCCGGGATGGAAGAGGTGCTGCCCGGGACCGTAGACATCGAGGTCCAGTACCACGGTTTTCATATTGTCGAACAGCACCTGTTGCGGCACGCCCTGAAAGTAATCGCAGGCAGCCTGCAGGCAGGTTCGCACAGGCTCGAAGCCTTCGCTGGCGACAAAGCGCACAAAGGATAAACAGCTGTAGCCCAAAGTTGCCGCTAAGGCAGAGAGTGGCGACTTGCCTCGACGAAACACCACAAGGTCGGCTTGCATCTGTACGCCCGGTTCGGTTTCGAGGCGGACGAGCAGGTCGTGGTCTTGTGTGCGGGTTGGTTGCAATAGATTGCGGCCAACTTTTTTGCTTTATGGGGTGCTTTATAATCAATGACTTGTTCACTTTGTGTGATTGTTTTGGTTTTGAGGTGTTGACGAGGTGGGGCGGGGTGGGTATAGTTCGCCTCCTCAGCTGATGACGCAGCGAAACAAAGCAAGCAAGTCAGCACCGCTCTTTAACAGACCAAATAACCGATAGGTGTAAGTATCTGGCGAAGCCAAATACTTGCACTGCAAGAGAGAGTGACACGAATCTTCGGATTCGGTTTCTTTGAACTTGCGTGCCAAAAAATTGCTTGAGATTGAACTGAAGAGTTTGATCCTGGCTCAGATTGAACGCTGGCGGCATGCTTTACACATGCAAGTCGAACGGTAACAGGGTGCTTGCACCGCTGACGAGTGGCGAACGGGTG